>NZ_LMCO01000009.1:0-128206 GCF_001424825.1 Ensifer sp. Root31
CTCGACAAGGGCATCCGCACCGGCGACATCATGGCCGAAGGCGCACGCCAGGTCGGAACCGTCGAAATGGGCGAAGCCATCCTCTCCGAGTTCAAGGCGCTGTCTGCCTGATACGAGCATTTCCAGGAAAAGTGCGAAGCGGTTTTCCGCCAGGAAATGCGTAAAACAAAAAGCTTGAACGTTTCCGCGGCATCGTCTGAAGCGGAAACGTTCAAGCAAGAGGCGCGCCCGATCGGGCAGCGCCCCGCAAGTTGTCAGAACACCTCCGGAGCGATCCGGAGGTGTTTTGCATTCGACAGTCTTGAATTCGACGGCCGAACCGACACATGCAGGCAGATGCTGCGAGCAATGAGGGGCGGCGAGGGACCGCATTCTCGCATGCAGACCGTTTGGAAAGGCCGACATGAACCGACCGCTCGCATCAACCGGATGGATCCTGGTGACGACACTGATCCTCGTACTCGCCTTCATTCCGCTCGATCCGTTTCTGTCGACGCGGGCGCAGGAACTGCCCGAGGGCATCGTCGCCTTCAATCGCCTGATTACCGACTTCGGCACCTTCGGCTGGATGATTTATGTCTCGGGTCTGGTGCTTGCCGTCGCCTTCATCCTGCAGCGTGCCGTTGGCCAGGCGCCGTTTCAGCGCAAAGCCCGAACTGTCCGCAACCTTGCTGCCTATTTCTTGCTGACGATCGGCACTGCCAGTGTGCTCGTGCATGTGCTGAAGTTCCTGATCGGGCGGGCAAGGCCCGAGCTTCTGGTGGATCTCGGTGCCTACAGCCTGACGCCGTTTACCGGCGACACCCTGTTCGAAAGCTTTCCATCCGGTCATTCGACGGCGGCGGGTGCTTTTTTCGGCGCCTTTGCCATGCTTCTGCCGAAGCTGCGGCCGTTGTTTTTCGTGATGGCATTGGTCATCGGGGTCTCGCGCGTCATCGTCGGCGCCCACTATCCGAGCGACGTTGCTGCCGGGCTGCTGCTTGGCCTATGGACATCTATGATGGTGGCGTTTCTCTTCGCCAAACGCGGCTGGCTTTTCCGCGCCGACGAGGGCGGTTGGCCTATCCCAAAGCGAACAGGCTCCCGCCCATAAAAAAGCCGGCGCGGAAAGCCGCGCCGGAGTCGGGAGAGCCGTGATGCCTCTCGGGGAAGTCTTTAGTCCATCGCGTGGATGTCGCGATCCTTGGTTTCCGGCAGGAACAACATGCCGATGACCAGGGTGATGCCCGCAAAGACGATCGGGTACCAGAGACCGTAGTAGATATCGCCCTGAGCCGCGCTCATCGCGAAGGCCGTGGCCGGCAGCAAGCCACCGAACCAACCGTTGCCGATATGGTAGGGCAGGGACATGCCGGTGTAGCGGATGCGGGTCGGGAACAGTTCGACCAGCAGGGCGGCAATCGGGCCGTAGACCATCGTCACGTAGATGACGAGAACGGTCAGAACGGCGATGATCATCGTCCAGTTGACGTTGGCAGGATCCGCCACCATTGCGTAGCTGCCGCCCTTGGCGATCGTGTAGACAGCCATTTCGGTGGCGGCGCCGACTTCGTCCTTGGTCAGGAGCTTGTCGGCAATGAGCTTGTCGGCAGGAACCATGGTCTTTTCGCCGCCGCGAACGGCAGCGGCATCAAGCGCCAGTTCCGGATTGGCGGCGACGAAGCCGTCAAGCTTGGATTCCGGAACCTTTGCCGCACCACGAACCAGCGGGTAGCCGGCATCATGGAGAGCCATGTTGGTCTGCTTTTCGAAGCCGGCGTTGGCAGCCTTGGCACCATCGCCTGCAGCGATCGCGTCATAGCTGTTGATCGTCGTTTCGCCGACCTCCACAGTCGCGGCAGTCCCCGCCGCAGCGGTCGTTACCACGTCATAGGGAACCGAGTTCTTGGTCAGGAACGCGGTTGCGATGTCGCACGAGGTCGTGAACTTCGCGGTACCGGTCGGGTTGAACTGGAACTTGCAGTCGCCCGGTGCCGCGGTCACGGTCGCCCGTACCGTTGCCTGGGCCTGAGCGAGCGCCGGGTTACCGGCCCAGGTCAGCGCCTTGAACAGCGGGAAGTAGGTGAGCATGGCAAGCAGCAGGCCGGCCATGATGATCGGCTTGCGGCCGATCTTGTCGGAGAGCCAGCCGAAGAGCACGAAGAAGCCCGTACCGATCAGCAGTGAGGCGGCGACCATGATATTGGCCGATTGGCCGTCCACCTTGAGCACGCCCGTCAGGAAGAACAGCGCGTAGAACTGACCGGAGTACCAGACGACGGCCTGGCCGACGACGGCGCCGAACAGTGCCAGAAGCGCGATCTTGGCGTTCTTCCACTGGCCGAAGGCTTCCGACAACGGTGCCTTGGAACCCTTGCCCTCTTCCTTCATCTTCTTGAAGGCCGGCGACTCGTTCATCTTCAGGCGGATCCAGACGGAAACGCCGAGAAGCACGACCGAGACCAGGAACGGAACGCGCCAGCCCCAGGCTGCAAACGCTTCTTTGCCCACCAGGTACTGGACGAGCAGGATCACCACCAGCGACAAGAACAGACCGAGCGTTGCCGTGGTCTGGATCCACGAGGTGAAGTAACCGCGACGCCCGTGCGGCGCGTGTTCGGCCACGTAGGTTGCAGCGCCGCCATATTCACCGCCGAGCGCCAGGCCCTGAAGCATGCGCAGAGCGATGAGCAGGATCGGCGCAGCGATGCCGATCGAGGCAGCGCCAGGCAGGATGCCGACCAGGAAGGTCGACAGACCCATGATCAGGATCGTCACGAGGAAGGTGTATTTGCGGCCGACGAGGTCGCCGAGGCGACCGAAGACCAGAGCGCCGAACGGGCGAACCAAGAAGCCCGCGGCAAACGCCAGAAGCGCGAAGATGTTTCGCGTCGTTTCCGGGTAGGAGCTGAAGAAGGTCGCGCCGATGTAAACGGCGAGCGAACCGTAGAGATAGAAATCGTACCATTCGAATACGGTACCAAGCGACGAGGCGAAGATGACCTTCTTCTCCTCGCCGGTCATCGGACGTGCTTTTGTGTCGTCCGCTGTCGCGACATTTGCCATTTTGTTTATCCTCCACTCCAAAACAGCCCATTGGAGCGCCCATTGGCTGGCTCGGACAATTCCTCCCTTGAACGTCCGAACGTGGTGCGCCTGATCACAGGATGTCAGAAAAGGAGGGCCGCAGGCAGGGATGCTTTCGGCTTATGACTTTCGTCTAAGAAGCCAGAGACCTCAGGCGCGAAGGGCTGCCGCCGGCGATTGCCGGTAGGCGATCATGGCCGGCAGGACGGCGAGGATGGCGGCGAAGACGAGAATGGCAGAGACAAGAAATCCGTCGCCGGCAGCGAACATGACAGGCATGGCAACGCCGCTCTCACCGGAAAGATATCCGGCTATGAACTTTGCGGCACCGAAGCCAAGCGCGAAACCGGAAAGCACACCGGCGGCAATCAGCGCAAACAGTTCGCTCCAGACGATGACAAACACCGCCGTGCGCGGCGCGCCGAAGGCACGAAGCGCCCCGATCTGCCGTCGGCGCTGGCCGACATGCAGGATCGTGACGAGCAGGATCGCGGCTGCGACCAGAACCTGAGCGCCCGTCGTCACTCCCACGAGCACCCGCTTGGCGTCGCCAAGTGTCGCATAGAGGTTCGTCAGCACCTCGCCGGGAAAAACCGCCAGTGTCGAGTTGCTGCGATAGTCCTGCCGGAGCTTGTAGGCGTCGGCGATCGATTTCGGTTTGACGAGGATCGCGGGCAGGCCGGGCGTGGCCTTGCTCCAATTCTCGTCGAGCGCCGCGTCCGCATCGATATGAGGGTGATCCGCCTCGACACCGGACGCGGCCTCGTTATGCGCGTGATCGTCGGCATCATCGTGTTCCGCCGCTTCCATTCCATGCAGCGCCCAGACCGCCTGCATCGGAACCAAAATGGCACGGTCCCAGGCGGTGCCCGTGGGCTTGAGGCGCCCGACAATGCGATAGGCGAGTTCCGTGTGGGCGTGGCCGCCGAGTTCGGCAAGTCCATGGGTCGGCTTGACCGTATAACCGAGTGGCAAATCGACGGCGGCGCCGGCAACCGCTTCACCAAGGGCGGCAAAGGCGCGGCCTTCGGCAAGCTGTTCGAGTTCCGCAAGCAACCCGGTGGAGGTGCCGACAACGGCATAGCCGCCAAAGCTGTCACCGAAGCCGACCGGTGCTGCGGAGGCGACGCGCGGATCGGCAAGAAGGCGCGGCAGAACCGTGCCTTCCATCAGCGGCAGCGGCGAGGGTTGCAGGAAGATCGATGAAAGCACGAGCTGGGTCTCGCTGCCGGGGGCGCCGATCACGAGGTCGAACTTGTCGGCAGCACGCGCACTGCCGAGCCGAAGCGCCCGTTCCTGCAAGGTGACGGCGACGCCGAGCGCCGTCGCCAACGCAACCAGGAGGACGACGACGAGCGAACCGGCCCAGAGGCGGCGCAGATCCGCAAGGATGAAACCGATCATGCCGCGCGCTCCTCGATGAGGCCATCTTCGACGATGCGCCCGGCGGCAAGCCGGATGCGACGGTCCATACGCCGCGTCAGCGCCAGATCGTGCGTCGCAACGATCAGCGTGCAGCCGCTTTCGCGTGAAAGCTCGAGCAGCAGGTCGCCGACGGTCTCGCCGGCGTCGCTGTCGAGGCTGGCGGTCGGCTCGTCGGCAATGACCACACCCGGCTTGCGCAAAAGCGCGCGGGCGATCGCCACCCGCTGCATTTCACCGCGCGACATGGTTTCGATCATCTGGGTCGGCCGGGTGAGGCCGACACGCAGAAGCAGATGTTCAGCACGGGCGCCGACATCACGGCTCATCGCGCCGGAGAGCCTTGTCGGCAGCAGAACGTTGTCCAGAGCACTGAGGCCGGGGAAAAGATGAAAGTCCTGCAGGACCAGACCGATATTGGCGCCGCACCAACGGTCACGACGGCCCTCGGAGAGCGCGCAGATATCGACATCGCCCCAGAGGATGCGGCCCTGTCCGACCCGCTCGAGCCCGGTCAGGATGCTGATCAGCGTGCTTTTGCCGGATCCTGACGCACCTGTGAGCGCCACACGGCTGCCGGCGGCGACGTCAAGGCTGTCGATCGCAAGAGCGGGTGCGGCAAGTCCGGGAAAGCTGACATCGACGCCTGCGAGTTGAAGACCAAGCATGCCCTAGACCGCGTAAAATTGAGACGAGCGCAGACGCAGCAGGCTGACGAATCCGGTCTCCGGATCGGTCCAGGAGCCGACCTCCAGTGTCCCGCGAACCTCGATCGTCTGGCCGGGCGGCACGAAGGTCTGCTTCTCCCCGAGATAGACGACGACGATATTGTCCGGCCAATCGGAATCCGACGAACAAAACGGGCAAAGCGCCATCGGAACTTCCGTCAGCACGAAGAACGCTGCCTCTGCCTTGAGCGGCGGCGCCATGAAGCCGCGCATGCGGACTTCCTGACCGGCAAGGCTCTTCACCTTTGTCGAGAATTCGAGGCCGAGTACACTGACCTTGCCGTAGAGCTCATCGAAAGTGAGACTGGCGTCGGCCAGGGCCGCATGCCCGTCGAACGCGACAACCGCGCCGGCAATCAGGCCGAGCACAGCTCGACGGCTCAAGGATATGGGTGTCGGTAGGGTCATCGTCTTATCGCCAAGAGTACCCCGGCAGCGCATGGGCGTGATGTGGCCGGGAATGAACGTCAGCGTGAAGCCTCCTCCCCGTTTCAGGGAGGAGGCGGGTTTCAAACGATCAGTTGGTCTGCTTCACGCCGAGGGCAAGCGCATCGACGAGAACGCGGTAGACGTCGCTCTGCTCCATGTAGCCTCTGAAGCCCTCGCTGCCCGGACCTTCCGACTGCAGCACGACGTCGTCGACCGTGTGCTGGCCGGTGCTTTCGTCCTTCGGCAGGATGCCGACGCGCAGCACGGCGCCGGGCATGTCCTTGTAAGCTTCGTTGGCGACATACTCGTCCTTCTCGTTCTTCACCGCCGGCTCGAACGGCCCGTCCAGCTTGGGGCTGAAGGTTTCGTAGTAGTCGGGGAAGTTTGAGACGAACATCGCCAGACGACGGCTCGCGTCGATCTTGTCGGGGAAGCCGTCCTTGTTCTCGTCGGTATAGTTCGGGAAGCCCGCCGAAGCGCCTGTTTTGACCTTGTCGCGGCCTTCCTTGCCCTCGACGGTGTCGTCGATGATGCCGAGCAGTGAGACGCCATGGGTATGGTCGCCGGTCACGACAACCAGCGTATCCGGGTTGTTCTTCGCGAACGCGCGGGCAACGCCGACCGCCTGGTCGAACTCGATGGTCTCGACGACGGCGCGCTCCATGTCGAGCGGATGGCTCATCTTGTCGATCGAGGCGCCCTCGACCATCAGGAAGAAGCCGTTTTCGTTCTTCGACAGCCTGTCGAGCGCGGTCTTGATCATGTCGACAAGGCCTGGCTGGCCGGGGAACTTTTCGACCGTGCCCTTCTTCAGGAACTCGCGATCAAGCGTCACGTCCATGTTGCCGGTGTGGAACAGACCGAGAAGCTTGCCGTCGGCGGGCGCATTGGCAAGTTCGCTCTTGTCGGTCGCAAGCGCATAACCGGCTTCCTGGAAAAGCTTGATGTAGTCCTGGTTGTCCTTGCGCTTGGAGCCGGGCGTCTCCTTGCCGAGGAAATAGGCCGAGCCTCCGCCAAGGATGACCTCCGGCTTGACGTCGTAGATCATGCCGACGATCTCGGCCTTGTCGCTGCGGTTGCGGGTGTGGGCGACGACGGCGGCCGGCGTGGCGTCCTCGATTTCCGAGGTCGTGACGAGACCGATCGACTTCTGCGTCTGGCGGCGCAGCGCTTCGGCAATGGTCTCGACCCGTGGATCGTCGAGGCTGTCGGGCGTGCGGTCGCCATAGACGCCCACGGCGTTGATCACGGTCTTGTGGCCGGTCATGTAGGCCGACATGGTGTTGGCGCTGTCGGTGTCGATCGAATTGGTCGCCGACGTGCCGATGAAGGCCATGCGCTCGAGGTCGTCCATGTTGAGGCGGCCATTGGCCTTACCCTCGGTCATGCCCTTCGACATGATGCGGGCGGCGGTGCGGTGCGCAACCGAAAGGCCATCGCCAAGCAGGAAGATGACGTTCTTGACCTTCGGCTGCTCCGCCGTGGCATAGACGTGCCAGGTCACGGTCTTCGTCTCTCCGCCAGCCGTCACTTCGACCTTGTAGCTGCCCGGTGCGCCAATTATAGCGTTGCGCAGGAGCAGGGCCGAACCGAGCTCCTTGTCTTCCTTGCCCTTTTCCATCGCGACATAGGCGGCTTCGGCACCGAGCGCTGCCTTGTAGTCCTGGCCGTTGACGGTCACCTTGATGTCTTCCGCCTTGACGGCGCTCTTGAGCTCGACCTTGAAATCGAACGGGGAACCGGCAAGAATTGTCGCGCGATCAATGGGATAGACGTCTGCGGCCTGAGCGGCGTGGGCCAGAACCGTCGTGGCAAAGAGGGTGGCAAGAAGCATACGCATGGCAATCGTCCCTTTGAGGTGTCGGATTGCGCGGTCGTAACGCCCGGCGATGACAGCGACATGACATTGCGATCACGTTTGCAGGCGCCAAGCATCGCACGCTTGACTCGCCGATAGAAACAATTATTACGAGCCTCGGAAAGGAAGGCATTCCATGCTTCGCCGCGAACACAACTTCGCTGACAGCAGCGTCCTGGCAGAAATCGCCGGGCAGGATATGCGTTTTCCAGCTTCCTTCAAAACAACGGCCAAAACGACGACGAAAACCGTCTGACGTCTCTGGCCCTCCGCTCTCTCCCCGGTTTGGCCGGGGACAGGAACCCTCGCGGCGGATCGCGCGGTTTCCCCCTCCACCCGACGAGGAGAGACAAAAAAGAGAGCTTAGATCATGGGTTTCAAGATTGCAGTCGCAGGCGCCACCGGCAATGTCGGCCGGGAGATGCTGAACATCCTTTCGGAACGCGGCTTTCCCGCCGATGAAGTGGTCGCCCTTGCTTCCGCCCGTTCCCAGGGCACGGAAGTTTCCTTCGGCGACAAGACGCTCAAGGTCAAGAACCTCGAAAACTACGATTTCTCCGATACCGATATCTGCCTGATGTCGGCCGGCGGCGCGGTTTCGCTGAAGTATTCGCCGAAGATCGGCCAGCAGGGTTGCGTCGTCATCGACAATTCCTCGGCCTGGCGTTACGACTCCGAAGTGCCGCTGATCGTGCCGGAAGTGAACCCGGACGCGATCACGCTCTTCACCAAGAAGAACATCATCGCCAATCCGAATTGCTCGACCGCCCAGCTCGTCGTCGCGCTGAAGCCGCTGCACGACCACGCCAAGATCAAGCGCGTCGTCGTCTCGACCTACCAGTCGGTTTCCGGCGCCGGCAAGGACGGCATGGACGAACTCTTCAACCAGACCCGTGCGGTCTTCGTTGCCGACCCGATCGAATCGAAGAAGTTCACCAAGCGCATCGCCTTCAACGTCATTCCGCACATCGACGTCTTCATGGAAGACGGCTACACCAAGGAAGAGTGGAAGGTTCTGGCCGAGACCAAGAAGATGCTCGACCCGAAGATCAAGGTGACCTGCACGGCCGTGCGCGTCCCGGTCTTCATCGGCCATTCGGAATCGGTCAACATCGAGTTCGAAAACGAGATCACCGCTGACGAGGCGCGCGATATCCTGCGCGAAGCACCGGGTTGCCTTGTTGTCGACAAGCACGAGAACGGCGGCTACGTAACGCCTTACGAGTGCGCCGGCGAAGACGCGACCTACATCTCGCGCATCCGCGAAGACGCAACCGTCGAAAACGGCCTCAACATCTGGGTCGTTTCCGATAACCTGCGCAAGGGTGCGGCACTCAACGCGATCCAGATCGCCGAGCTGCTCATCAACCGCGGTCTGATCCGCGCCAAGAAGCAGGCCGCCTGAACAAACAGACGGTAAAGCACGAATAAGAACCCCGCCTGGCCCGTTATCGGCCTGCGGGGTTTCCTGTTTCACGGATCCGTGCGCAAAATTGATCGGATTCACGTGAAACCGTTAGGAAATTTCCGCCAATGAGGGGCGGGTGACAGAGCCGGCAAAGGCTGGCATCTTCCTAACGGCAACCAGATTTGGGCAATGACGGGGTATTTCATGCACACGGCAAAGTGCGTAGCGATTGGGCTTGCGGCCCTGATTTCAACGGCGATCCTTCCGGCGACCGCGTCGGCGGCACAGTGCGGCAACGACGGCAGCGGTTTCGCGGCCTGGATGACGCAGTTCAAGCAGGAAGCCTCCGGCAACGGCATCAGCCCTGCGGCGCTCGACAAGGCGCTCTCCGGCGTTTCCTACAACAAGGCGACGATCCGCGCCGACCGCGGCCAGAAAAGCTTCAAGCTCTCGCTCAGCCAGTTCATGCAGAAGCGTGGCGGTCAGACGATCATCTCGCGCGGCAAGAAGATGAAGGCCCAGAATGCGGCGCTCTTCAACAGCATCGAACGGCGCTACGGCGTACCGGCCGGCCCGCTGATCGCCATCTGGGGCATGGAAACCGGCTTTGGCGGCTTCATGGGCAAGGAGCATACGCTCTCAGCCGTTTCGACGCTCGCCTATGACTGCCGCCGGTCCGACTACTTCACCAACCAGCTCTATGCGGCGCTCCAGCTCGTCCAGCGCGGCGATCTCAGCCCGGCTGCACGCGGCGCTGCCCATGGCGAAATCGGACAGACCCAGTTCCTTCCGGCAAACGTTCTGAAATACGGCGTCGACGGTGACGGCAACGGCCATATCGACATGGTCCGCTCGAAGGCTGACGCGCTTGCTTCGACCGCGAACTTCCTGCGTGGACACGGCTGGCAGCCGGGCGCCGGATATCAGCCGGGACAGGCCAATTTCGGCGCGATCCAGGGCTGGAACGCCGCCAGCGTCTATCAGCAGGCGATCGCCATCATCGGCGCGGAAATTGACGGCGACTAGAGCATTTCCAGGAAAAGTGCGAAGCGGTTTTCCGTCAGGAAATGCGTAGAAACAAGGAGATAGAGCGTTTCTGCGACTCCGCTTAAACCGCAGACGCTCTAACGCATGTTGCGCAAAGGTGCGCAGCGGTTTTGCGATAACGACAGCGCAAAAACAAAAGATCAAAGCTTATGAAATAAAAGAAGCCCGGTTCGAAAGGACCGGGCTTTTTCTCTGGCTTCTATCACATACCTGGACGGGCAAAGTCGCCGCTCTTCGGATCCATCACCCAGAGCTCGCCGGTCGAAATGTCGAACCAGGCGCCGTGAAGCTGGAGCTTGCCCTTCGATTCGAGAATCTGGACGCAGGGGAAGGTGCGAAGATTGGCGATCGAGTTGCGGATGGAAACCCGCTCCAGAGCGCGCTGCCGCTCGGCCTGGGTCATCACGTCATTGCTCTGGATCTGTTCGGCGGACGGTTTCAAGAGGTGCATCCAGCGACCGATGAAGTCACCCGGCGACAGGGGCTCGGCGTCCAGGTCAAGCGCCGCCTTGATGCCGCCGCAGCGTCCGTGGCCCATGACGACGATGTCGCTGACACGCAGAGACTGGACGGCAAATTCCAGAGCTGCCGACGTCGAGTGGTAGTGTCCGTCCGGCTCGTAGGGCGGCATGAGATTGGCGACGTTGCGCACGACGAAGAGCTCGCCCGGGCCGCTGTCGAAGATCGTCTCGGGCGCTGCCCGGGAGTCACAACAGGCAATGACCATGGTCTTGGGCTTCTGCCCGCTATCCGCCAATGTCTTGTAACGCTGCTGCTGTTCGCTGAAGCGACCACTCATGAAGTTATGATAGCCGTTCAGAAGGTGGTCTGGAAAACGCTGCATATCCATCGGTTACCCCGCTGCTGTCGAGAGTTCAATCCACCAAGCCATCCGACGGCGTGCCGTGAACAGCTTCTTCTATTTCCGCCGCATCTGGCTCGGATGCAGCAAGCGCCGCATCTGCACCATCGCCATCGGCGTCGAGAGACTGGACGCATCCTGTTCGAGCGTCAGTTCATCGGCGCCGCGCTTGACCGTGCGCGCGATAATTTCGAACACGCTGGCTGTCGCCATCTGAAGCGCGCGCTCCTCGGAGAGGCCTTCCAGCAGCCGCGCCAGGAACACCGCCGCCAGCAGATCGCCCGTGCCGTTCGGCGGGTTCTCGATCAGCCGGTGTTCGGCGAGCAGCGCATGGTTGCCGGAGAGATAGAGATTTCCCGTCCCGCCCTTCATCATCGGAATCGCCGACGTGACCAGCATGCGCGAGGGACCAAGCCCCAGCGCCGCGTCAAGGATTGCCGCATTGGTCTCGAGCGTCGCGCCGGCAAGCCAGGCCAGTTCGAACCGGTTGGGCGTGGCGAGACTTGCAAGCGGCAACAGCCGGTCGCGGATGGTAATCGCCGTCGCTTCGGGCACGTAGAGCCCTTCGGCATCACCGATCACCGGGTCGCAGGCATAGACGAGATCAGGATTGCGGGCGCGCAAGGCGGTCACCAGCCGGGCAACGCCCTCTGCCTGGCTCGCCGAGCCGAGATAGCCTGACAGGACTGCCCGGACCTCGCCGGCCCAGGGCGCCTGAGCCAGATCGTCGATCACCGACTGGAATTCCGCGTCCGGTATCGTGATGCGCGTCGAATGGCCATGGCCGGGATGCCAGGGCAGAATGACGGTCGGCAGAGCCCAGACGGGATGGCCAAGCGTCTCCAAGGCAAAGACAACCGCCCGATTGCCGACGGTGCCGCGAACCACGTGACTAGAAATGACGATGACGGCACCAGGCAAGGAGGGCATTTCGGGCATCGGCCAGTCCAATCCTTCGATTTGAACTCTGATCACCGACTGTCACCGCCATGTCAACAGGCTATGGCAGACAGGTTCCGCACGAGCCGCTGGCGTTTTCGTGCTTTTTCATCGAAATTCGAGCAATTTTCGCCAATCTGCCTTCGATTTAAATGGATTTAAGCTGTTTTCACGTGAGATTCTCCGATTCTCGGCTCGTTTTTGCCGAAATCGTCATAAAAAGCGGTCGCCATTAGCCAAGGTTCTGATAGGGTCTAGCCTATCATGAATGGGAGAAACTTCATGGGCGTGAAATACAATCCGAAGCGGGACAGACACATCGACGCAGCGAAGGCGGCCGCCATCAAACTGGGCACCGACGCGCTGGCGCCCGAGATCCTCTTCGGCGGGGCCAGCAACGACGACCTCGATCTTTATTCGGCGGACATGCTGGCACTGACGGCGGCCCATGCGAGAAGCGAACTCGCACGCTGGGACGGCGGCAAACCTCAAGTGTCGGTTGAAACCGTGGCCGGCGTTGCGCCTGGCGGCACCGAGGTTTCGATCATTGCCGTCACCGAACACAACATGCCGTTCCTCTTTGATTCGGTCATGGGCGAGGTGACGACCACGCACCGCGATATCCATCTCGCGATCCATCCCATTCTGGTCCAGGAACCGGGCAAGCCCGCCAAGCCGTTCGATCCGGACGAGCCGAGCGATCCGGCACACCGGATCAGCCACATCCAGATCCACCTGAGCAAGTTGACGCCGGTCGAGGCGCAATCGCTCAGCAACCGTATCCGCGATGTGCTCGAACAGGTTCATCAGGCCGTGCACGACTGGCCGGCGATGACGACGCTGCTCGATCACGCGATGAAGGAACTCGAGGACTACAACGCCTCGCGCAAGAAGAGCGACCGCGACGAAGCGCTGGCCTTCCTTCGCTGGCTCAGGGACAACAACTTCACCTTCCTCGGCATGCGCGAATACACCTATTCGGGCAAGGGCGGGAAGGCGACGGTCGAGCGCGGCAAGGGCAGGGGCCTCGGCATCCTTTCCAATCCCGATGTGCGCGTGCTGCGCCAGGGCAAGGACGCAGTTCTGACCACGCCGGAGATTCTGGCCTTCCTCGAAAGCCCGGATTTCCTGATCGTCACCAAGGCCAATGTGAAGTCGGTCGTGCACCGCCGCGCCTATATGGACTACATCGGCGTCAAGCGTTTCGATGCCGACGGCAATGTCGCCGGCGAGCTGCGCATCGTCGGCCTGTTCACCTCCTCGGCCTATACCCGTCAGGCCGCGGAAATCCCGCTGCTGCGCCACAAGATCGAGAAGATCGTCGATCATTTCGGCTACGATCCGCAGAGCCATTCCGGCAAGATGCTGGACAACACGCTCGAATCCTACCCGCGCGACGATCTCTTCCAGATCGACGTCGGCCTGCTCGCCGCCTTCTGCGAACAGATCAACGAGCTCGGCGACCGTCCGCGCATCCGCGTTCTGCCACGCATCGACCATTTCGACCGCTTCGTTTCGGTCATCGTCTTCGTACCGCGCGAGCAATATGATTCCGACGTTCGCGAGAAGATCGGGGACTATCTGAAGACGGCTTATGACGGTCGTGTTTCGGCCTACTACCCGGCCTTCCCCGAGGGCGGTCTGGCGCGCGTGCACTTCATCATCGGCCGGACCAGCGGCAAGACGCCGCGCATCCCCCAGGCCAAGCTCGAGGAGGCCGTGCGAGGCATCGTCACGCGCTGGATCGATCGCTTCGACCTGCTTGCCCGCAAGGATGGCATCGAGCTCAGCGTTGGCGAAGCCTACCAGGCGGCCTTTGCACCGGCCGAAGCCTATGCCGATCTCGCCGATATCGCCGCCTGCAAGGCGGAAGATCCGATCCGGATCTCGTTCTACCACTACAACCGCCCGGTCAATCGTCCTGATACGGCCGAGCTGAAGATCTTCCACGCCGGCGAACCCGTATCGCTTTCGCGCCGCGTGCCGCTGCTCGAAAATCTCGGCTTCCGGGTCATCAGCGAGCAGACCTACGACCTCAACGTCGGCAAGCATGGCGAGGACCAGCATCGCGTCGTGCTGCACGACATGGAGTTGATCCATCGCGACGGCCATGCGCTCAATCTCGACAAGTCGGGTGCGGCGCTCGAGGAAGCCTTCCTCGCCGCCTGGAACGGCACGATCGAGGATGATAACTTCAACAGGCTGATCCTGCTCGCCGGCTTGAACGCCCGCGAAGTGACGGTGCTGCGTGCCTATGCCCGCTACCTCCGCCAGGCCGGCATCACCTATTCGCAGGGCTATATCGCCGACACGCTGAACAAATATCCGGCGATTGCCGCCGATATCTTCAAGCTGTTCGTCACCCGCATGGACCCGGCGATCGAGGAGAAGCCGCGTGCCAAGAAGTGCAACGCCCTGATCGCATCGATCGAGACCGCACTGTCGGCGGTACCGAGCCTCGACGAGGACCGGATCCTGCGCCGCTACGTCAACGCCATCGAGGCGACGCTCCGCACCAATTACTTCCAGAAGGATGCCGACGGAAAGCCGCGTGCGGTCCTTGCCGTCAAGCTCGATCCCAAGCAGCTCGAAGGCTTGCCCGAGCCGCGTCCGTTCCGCGAAATCTTCGTCTACGGCACCGAAGTCGAAGGCGTGCATCTGCGTTTCGGCAAGGTCGCCCGTGGCGGTCTTCGCTGGTCCGACCGCGCACAGGACTACCGCACCGAAGTACTGGGCCTGGTGAAGGCACAGCAGGTCAAGAACGCCGTCATCGTGCCCGTTGGCGCCAAGGGTGGCTTCTACCCGAAGCAGCTGCCGGTTGGCGGCAACCGCGACGAGGTGTTCAAGGCCGGAACCGAAGCCTACAAGACCTTCATCCGCACGATGCTGTCGGTCACCGACAACATTGTCGGCCAGGATGTCGTGCCGCCGGCCGACACGCTGCGCCGCGACGGTGACGATCCCTACTTCGTCGTTGCCGCCGACAAGGGCACGGCGACCTTCTCGGACACGGCCAACGGCCTGGCCCAGGAAGCAGGCTTCTGGCTCGATGACGCGTTCGCCTCAGGCGGATCGGCCGGCTACGACCACAAGAAGATGGGCATCACCGCCCGTGGCGCCTGGGAGACCGCCAAGCGGCACTTCCGCGAGATGGACATCGACATCCAGACCACTCCCTTCACCGTCGCCGGCGTCGGCGACATGTCGGGCGACGTCTTCGGCAACGGCATGCTGCTTTCGGAAAAGATCCGTCTGCTCGCGGCCTTCGACCATCGCGACATCTTCATCGATCCGAATCCGGATACGGATGTTTCCTTCGCCGAACGCAAGCGCATGTTCGCCCTGCCACGTTCGAGCTGGCAGGACTATGATCGCAAGACGCTCTCCGAAGGCGGGATGATCATTTCCCGCGCCGAAAAGTCGGTGACGCTGACACCGGAAGCCATGGCGGCGATCTGCATCGACAAGCAGAAGGCCACGCCGTTCGAGATCATGAACGCGATCCTGAAGAGCCAGGTCGATCTTCTCTGGTTCGGCGGCATCGGCACCTATGTGCGCGGCAGCAACGAGACGGATGCCGAGGTTGGCGACCGCGCCAACGACGCGATCCGTGTGGTCGCCGAAGAGGTCCGCGCCCGTGTCATCGGCGAGGGCGCAAACCTCGGCGTGACCCAGAAGGGCCGTATCGGCTTCGGCCTCAATGGCGGTCGCTGCAACTCCGACGCCATCGACAACTCGGCGGGCGTCAACTCGTCCGACGTCGAGGTCAACATCAAGATCGCGCTGGCCTCGGCGATGCGCGACGGTCGCCTGACCCGGCCGAAGCGCAACACGCTGCTGGCGTCGATGACCGAGGAAGTCGGCCATCTCGTACTGCGCAACAACTACGAGCAGTCGCTGGCAATCTCGCTCACCGAACTGCAGGGTACCGGAAACCGCACGACGCTCGGCCGCCTGATGACGCGACTCGAAGCCGACGGCCACCTCAACCGCAAGGTTGAGACGCTGCCGACCGACCAGGTCATGACCGAGCGCTATCAGGCCGGCAAGCCGCTGACACGCGCGGAGATCGGCGTCCTCCTGTCCTACTCGAAGCTGGTGCTGTTCGACGAGCTGATCGCCAGCGAGCTTCCCGACGACCCGTATTTCACGGCGACCCTGGAACGCTACTTCCCCGGCAAGATGCGCAAGACTTATGCCGGCGACATCCACGGCCACCGGCTGCGCCGCGAGATCATCGCGACGGTGCTGGCCAACGAAACCATCAATCGCGGCGGCCCCGCTTTCGTCTCGACCTTGACGGATGCCACCGGCTTCCTCTCGGCAGACGTCGTCAAGGCGGCTGTTTTGGCACTCGATGGCTTCGACCTGCCGCGGATCTATGACGAGATCGATGCCCTGGACAATCGCATCAGCGGCGCCCTCCAGAATGCGCTCTACCAGGAAGTCGGGCGCATCTTCACGCTCGTGACGGAGCGGGCCCTGCGCACCCATGCGGCAACGGGTTCGGTTTCGGAAGCCGTGACGCGCCTGCGCGACGGGCTGCAGAAGCTGCGCAGCACCATGCGCACCGCGATTTCAGGCGAAACCGCCGACGAAGCTCGGGTAAAGACCGCAGCCTTCGTCGAGGGCGGCGTGCCGGAGAAACTGGCGGATGAGATCCTGGAACTGGCGCTGATGACCCTCGTGCCCGAAATCATGCAGATATCAGCTGAAACCGGCGAGACGCTGAGCCGCACGGCACAGGGTTATTTTGCCGTCACCGAAACGCTGCGGATCAACCGCCTGCTGGCGGCAGCCGACCGCGTACCGGCAACCGAGCAGTTCGAGGCAATGGCGCTGTCGCGCGCGATCTCGGACATTGCCGGCGCCAGACGCGACATCACCGCAGCGGCGCTGCGCGAGCAGAAGAGCGAGCGCAATCCCGTCCAGGCCTGGCAGGAAAACGACCGCGAACGCGTTTCACGCGCGGGCGGCCAGCTGACGCTCCTGACTGAGAAGGGCGAGACCACGCTTGCCAAGATCACGGTTGCCGCGGGTCTGCTCAACGACCTTGCACGCGGCAGGGTGAAATGACACAGTCCGCCCCGGACTACAGCGCCGGGCGTCTTATTAGACGCGCAAAGGTCGCTGTAGCAGTTTGAATTGCTGCATGGTTTAATCCTTAAATCGAATAGGATTTAAGGAAACATGCAGTAGCGCAAGATCGGGCCGGGGATGCTCCGTCAACCCGGTCTCGATGAGCGAGATATGACGATCTTTCTGCGCCGCGCGTTCATTAGAACGCACGGCGCAGTCATTTCCGGGAGGGGTAATTGGCGATTTCGGCGGACAGGGCTGCAGACAAGCCGGGAACGACCCGTCTCGGCATTGCCGGATGGATGCTGTTCGACTGGGCGGCCCAACCGTTCTTCACGGTGATCACCACCTTCATCTTCGGCCCCTACTTCGTTTCCCGGCTGACTGAGGATCATGCTATCGGCCAGGCGATGTGGGGCTATACGCTCACCATTTCCGGCATCATCATCGCCATTCTCTCCCCGGTTCTCGGCTCGATCGCCGACGCCACCGGACCGCGCAAGCCGTGGATCGGCTTTTTCGCCATCATCAAGATCGTATCGCTGGCGATGCTCTGGTTTGCCGCCCCCGGCTCACCGATCATCTACGCCGTCATCTTCATGGTGCTGGCCACCGTCGCTGCCGAATTCTCGATCGTGTTCAATGATTCGATGATGACGCGACTTGTGGACGAGAAGGACATCGGCCGCATTTCCAACATCGCCTGGGGCCTCGGCTATCTCGGCGGGATGATCGTGCTCATCGCTGTCGTGGCGCTTCTTGCCGGAAATCCGGAAACCGGCAAGACCGCTCTCGGCATCGATCCGCTGTTTGGGCTCGATCCGGCAAAGGGCGAGGACGCGCGCATCACCGGGCCGATATCGGCGCTCTGGTACCTCGTGTTCATCATTCCGATGTTCCTGTTCACGCCGGATGCGACCAAGGCGACCATGTCGCTTGCAGGGGCGACCCGAACGGGACTGCGCGAACTGAAAGGCACACTCGGCGAACTCAGGCAAAGGCGCGGCATCCTGCGCTTCCTCATCGCCCGCATGATCTTTCAGGATGGGGTCAATGGCCTGCTGGCACTGGGCGGCACCTTCGCCGCCGCCATGTTCGCCTGGCAAACCATGGAACTCGGCATCTATGGCATCATCCTCAACGTCGTTGCCATCGGTGGCTGCCTCTATGCAAGCAAGCTCGATGCCCGGCTCGGTTCAAAGACCATCGTGATCGCCAGCCTGGTCTGCCTGATCATTGCCACGCTTGGCATCGTCTCGACAGGACCGGGCTTCACCTTCTTCGGTCTGCTTCCCCTGCCGACGGACGATTCGGGCGGCATCTTCGGCACTGCAGCCGAGAAGGCCTATATCGTCTACGGCCTGCTCGTCGGTATCGCCTTCGGGCCGGTTCAGGCGTCGTCGCGCTCCTATCTGGCGCGCAGCGTCAGCCTGGACGAAGCAGGGCGCTACTTTGGTCTCTATGCACTTTCCGGCCGTGCGACGTCGTTTCTTGCGCCCGCGTCGGTCGCCACGATCACGCTCATGACCGGCTCCGCCCGCATCGGCATGATGGCGCTCGTCGTCTTCCTCGTCCTCGGTTTTCTGATCCTGCTGCGCACGCCTTATCCGGCGAATGCCGGACATACGAAAGCCGCCGCGTCCTGGGGACGCGACGGCTCTGAGGAATAAAACTCGGACTTTACTACAGCGCCGTGCGTCTTATTAACGCGCAAAGGTCGCTGTAGCACTTTGAATTGCTGCATGTTTTTATCCTTAAATCGAATAGGATTTATGGAAACATGCAGTAGCAACTGAAAATGCAACCGATCCGGTTTAGTGGCGGAAGTGGCGCATACCGGTGAAGACCATCGCAACGCCATGCTCGTCGGCCGCGGCAATCACTTCCTCGTCGCGCATCGAACCACCGGGCTGGATCACCGCCGTGGCACCGGCAGCGATCGCCGACAGCAAGCCATCGGCAAACGGCAGGAAAGCCTCGGAGGCGACGGCCGAGCCGCGCGTCAACGGCGTTGCGAGGCCGAGCGCCTTGGCGGCTTCTTCGGCCTTGATCGCGGCGATGCGGGCCGAATCGACCCGGCTCATCTGCCCGGCGCCGATGCCTGCGGTCTGGCCATCCTTGGCATAGACGACGGCGTTCGACTTGACGTGTTTTGCCACCTTGAAGGCAAACTTCATGTCTTCCAGTTCCTGCGCCGTCGGTGCACGCTTGGTCACCACCTTCAGCTCCAGGTCTTCGACCATGCCGTTGTCGCGGGTCTGGACGAGAAGGCCGCCGGATACGGTCTTGGCGGAAAGGCCGGGGATGCGCGGATCCGGCAGGGCGCCCGTGGTCAAGAGCCGCAGGTTCGGCTTGCGGGCGATGACGGCCTTGGCCTCATCGCTGACCTCAGGCGCGATGATCACTTCGGTAAAGAGCTTGACGATCGCTTCGGCCGTTTCCGCATCGAGCATCTGGTTGAGCGCGATGATGCCGCCAAAAGCTGAGGTGGAATCGCAGGCAAGCGCGCGTCGATAAGCTTCGACCAGCGTCGGGGCCGTGGCCACGCCGCAAGGATTGGCATGCTTGATGATCGCCACGGCCGGGGCTTTTTCCGGCAGGAACTCGGCGACGAGTTCGAAGGCGGCATCGGTGTCGTTGATGTTGTTGTAGGAAAGCTGCTTGCCCTGCAGCAGCTTAGCTGTGGCAACGCCCGGACGGTTCTCGCCGGTGACGTAGAAGCCCGCCTTCTGGTGCGGATTCTCACCGTAGCGCATCTCCTCCTTCAAGACGCCGCCGAGAACGCGGTGGCGCGGCATCGGCGTGTCGAGCGCCTCGGCAAACCAGTTGGAAATGGCTGCGTCATAGGCGGCCGTGCGGGCATAGGCCTTGGCCGCCATCTTCTGGCGGAAGGCATAGGTCGTCGCGCCTGCTGCAAGTTCTTCGAGCAGGACCGGATAGTCGGCCGGATCGGTGACAATTGTGACATAGGCGTGGTTCTTGGCGGATGCGCGGATCATCGCCGGGCCGCCGATATCGATGTTCTCGACCGTCGTCGGATAATCGCCGCCCTGCGCGCGAACCTCCTCGAAGGGATAGAGATTGATCACCGCCAGATCGATCGCGGTGATGCCATGTGCCGACATCGCCGCCTGATGCTCGGCATCGTCGCGGATTGCCAGCAGGCCGCCATGCACGCCCGGGTGAAGGGTTTTGACCCGGCCATCCATAACCTCGGGAAAGCCGGTGAGTTCGGCGACGTCGCTGACTGGCAACCCCGCCTGCGACAGTGCCTTGTGGGTGCCGCCGGTCGAAACCAGACGTACGCCTTTTTCATGCAGCGCACGGGCAAGCTCGACGACACCGGTCTTGTCGGACACGGAAAGAAGAGCGGTCCGGACTGGAACCTCGTTCGGGGCGGGAATTTTCTTGGAGGCGACAGCCATCAACCATGCTCCTTTGGCGGCGCCGGACGCCCGGGAGGATGCTCCGGCGATTGGGATGGCTGCCCGTTAGCATAGCTTGCCGGCCGAAGAAACCTCGGCAGGCCAACATCCTAAAATAAGGGGCGCAGTTGGCCTCAGTTCGTGCGCGAGAAGGTCCATTGGATCTCCGGCTGCCTGGCAACGGCGAAGGTCACCGTCAGCTGCGACGAGGCGCGAATGCCCGAGGGATCGGCAAAGAAGATGTCTTCCTCGACCGCCAGCTCGCCGTCCTGGCAGGCAAACAGCCAGATTTCACCATCGGGCGCGGTCAGATAGATCTCGCGGCCGTTGTTCTGGCGAATAGTGACGGCCGGGTGGATATGGAAGCGGGCGACTGCCACGGCCAGGTTCGTTTCATCAGGATCGCTGCCGTCGGCGCGCGAAAGCCGGTCACGCCCACGGATCATCCGGCCGCCGTTCAGCACGCCGATGTCGCGCTCGTGCAGGAGCCCAAAGGACGAGAGATAACCGTCATGGTTTGCCATGACGGATTCCTGGCGGCCCGGTTCGTCCTTGCGCTCGACGACGACGCGCGAGACGCCGCTGGTGATGATCGGGCCCAGAAACCGTGACTGCGAGAAGCGTGAGGAGGACGTGTCGTTGACGGTCACGGTGGAGTGGGCGGCGGTCATCCGTGCCATCTGGCGGAATCGTTCGCCGGCAAATTTCGGCGCGCCCGAATTGATCACGAAACGCGTCTTGCCCGAGGACATTTCGAACGAGAGGCAGCCGGCATGGGCGCTACGCGACAGGTCGACTGAAAGCGGCCGGCCGGTATCGACGATGACCACGGTGTTTTCGATCGACAGGCGCTCGTAATGCGCGAGAGGCAGCGAGCGGAATGGCTCGCCGGCGGTTTCATCATAGCGCAGCACCGAGGCAAGCTCATGCGCCAGCACCGAGGTCGCGCCGTTGAAAAGCGCCAGTTCGCCGCCCTGGTGGCGGAAGAAGCGCAGTGCCGGATACATACGATCGATGCAAGGGATCAGGCGCGACGGCACGTCATGCCCCAGATTGACATAGGTCTGGCGCAGCGGCAGCAGGTCGAGCAGCAACTCAAGCCCGGCCCGCGGGCTGCGCGAAAAGTGGCTGCCGTCGGCGAGAATCTGCCGATCAAGCTCGAAATCGAGATGGCGCGACGCCTTGCGGATCGCCGACGGCGTCGACGGCATCGAAACCGATGCCATGGCAAGCGCCATCCGCACACGCAGGCGAGCCTCGCCATCCCTGACCGTTTCGGCAATGTGACGGAGATAACGAACCTGGAAGGCCAGGCTTTTCAGGAAGCGGCGATAAAAGCCGTGCTCGGCATTGCGCAGGACCACCGGCGAATGCGAGAGCCATGCGATGATGCGCTGGGCGATGACGTCGGCATCCCAGGCAATGCCTCCGAAATTGCGGCCGTGGGTGGCAATCCAGTCGTCAACGATCTGCCGCAGGCGCACGAAGCCGGCATCCTCGCGGATCGCCCGCAGATGCCTGAGCCAGCCGAACGAATGCAGGCGGGTGGCAAATTCCAGCGACGGCAGGTCGATCTCGAAGGGCGATTCGCCCTCGGTGTCGAGCACCCGCCCAGCCAGCGGAAAGCGACCCTCGAGGATCTCCTCGGCAACGAAGGGATCGACGGCTCTGAGGTCCGTCGGCGCAACGATCAGGCGGCCGGGCGTCGATCCGGTAAAGCGCAGCGACGAGACGCGGCCGACCGAAAGTCGCCGCGACACGCGGCGCCAACCTTCGCGCGCATACAGATAAGAAAGCCTTCGCCTGCCGGAAAACACCATCAACGCCCGTCGATTTCCTTAATCCTGAAGCAAGCCGTTCGAGACGAACGAACGGCTGCATCGGCTTCGCGCCAGTATCACTCGCGCAGGGTTGCCCGAAAATCCCTATTCGATCTCCGGTACGCACGATGCGCCGTTTCAAAATGTCAGAGCGTTCTTCTCTGTCCGAAAGGACGCGCGG
Organism: Ensifer sp. Root31; assembly: GCF_001424825.1. NCBI lineage: Bacteria > Pseudomonadati > Pseudomonadota > Alphaproteobacteria > Hyphomicrobiales > Rhizobiaceae > Ensifer > Ensifer sp. Root31. The sequence goes on from NZ_LMCO01000009.1 coordinate 22,265, forward strand.
CGCTCCGCGTGAACTCTGGATGGTGCCGGAAAGATCATTAAACTTTTATCAATTTTATCGTCTTTGATAGGCTCATGGCCTTAAAGCGTCAAATGACGCGCCAAAACAGCCCGTGGCCGAGCCTTTCCGAAGAACGAATCGACTTTTCCAGACTTATTTGCGGCGAATCACGGCGGCGTAGAATCCGTCGAGTCCACCGGCAAAGGGTGGATCGAGCGGGAACATCGATGGCGTGGTGCGCACTTCGCCGAGCGGGGTGATCGCATCTTCAAGGCCCTGCCAATTCTCAGCCAGAACCGGCACCCGCTCATAATCATCGCCGGCTGCGACCACCCGGTCGACCACTTCCTCGCCTTCGCGTGGGTCAAGCGAGCAATTGGAGAACACGACGATGCCGCCCGGCTTGACCACCGTCAGCGCGTGGCGCAGCAGGCGCTCCTGAAGCAGCGCAAGCTTCTCGATGTCCTCCGGACCCTTGGTCCAAAGCACATCCGGGTGACGGCGGGTCGTTCCGGTCGACGAACAGGGGGCATCGAGCAAGGCGGCATCGAAAAGTTCGTCCGGCCGAAAGTCGGCCATGTTGGTCTCTTTCATCTGCGCTTCCAGGCCCAATCGCTCGAGATTGCCCTTCAGACGCCTCAGCCGGCTCGACGACTGATCAAGCGCCGTCACCTCGGCACCGGCGAGGATAAGCTGCGCCGTCTTACCACCGGGTGCCGCGCAGAGATCGACGACGGTCTTCCCGGCAATCGACCCGAAAAGACGGGCAGGGATGGATGCGGCCGCATCCTGAACCCACCACTCGCCATCGGAGAATCCGGCTAAGGAGGGGATAGAGCCCGAGAATTCTGCAAGGCGGACTGAGCCTGTCGGCAGCACCGTACCGCCGAGCCGCTCGGCCCAGGCATCCGGATCCGACTTGACAGTCAGATCGATCGCCGCTGGGGTCAGTTGCGCTTCGGCGATGAGATCGGCCTGTTCGCGTCCATAACGCTCGACCAGCCTGTCGAAGAACCAGTCCGGCATCGCAGGAACGGTTCGCAGATTTTCCAGGATCGTGTCCTTCTCGCGCGACAGGCGGCGAAGGATGGCATTGACCAGATTGGCAAACCGGCGGTTTCGCGGATCGGCCTGCGCCTGCTCGACGGCAAGATCGACGGCGGAATGATCAGGAACGTCGAGATAGAGGATCTGCGCGGCAGCCACTGCGAGCACATGGTCGAGAGCGCGCGCGCCTTCCGGAAGCGGCGTCTGCAGCATCGAGCCGATTGCCGCCTGGATGCGCGGCAGATGACGCAATGCCGAATTGAGAATGGCGCGCACCAGCGCCCGGTCGGCCTCGCTCAGTTCGCGGTAGGCCGGATTTCCGTGCTCATGATCGAGCATGCCATCGAGCGAGGTCTTGCGATCGACGACCGCCCCGAGAATCTTGGCCGCTGCCTGTCGCGTGCGCAGTCCGGGCTTCTCCGGACCGCGCTGCTCTTGCGCAGGCCTCTTCGACTTTGCCGGCTCCTTGCGCGAGCGGTTTTGTTTCGGACGTGAATCGTTGTTGTTTTCGGCAGACATCAGGACCAGGGACCTTTCGGCGGTTCGGAACCACCGCGACCCCAACCGGTAGAGGGAACAGAGCGCGATTTGCGCACCGGATTATCAGCCCGAACCGGCGGCGTCGACCCCATGGACATCTCCTGCGCCATCTGTTGCAGGGCCGCAATCCGGTTTTCAGTGTTCGGATGGGTCGAAAACAGGTTGTCCATGCGCTCGCCTGAGAGCGGATTGATGATGAACATATGCGCGGTTGCCGGGTTGCGCTCGGCATCGTCATTGTGAATCCGATGGGCAGCACCAGCGATCTTCTGCAGCGCCGAGGCGAGAGCCAGGGGCTTGCCACAGATTTCGGCGCCACGGCGATCGGCGGAATATTCCCGGGTACGGCTGATCGCCATCTGCACCAGCATGGCCGCCATCGGCGCGACGATCATTGCAATCAGCACCCCGACAAAACCGAGCGGGTTGTTGTTGTTGTTGTTTTCGCGATTGCCGCCAAACAGGAAGGCGAAGTTGCCCAGCATCGAAATGGCGCCGGCAAGCGTGGCTGTCAGCGTCATTGTCAGGGTATCGCGGTTCTGGACGTGCGCCAGTTCATGCGCCATGACGCCGGCGACCTCGTCGTAGGAGAGCGCGTTGAGCAGTCCGGTCGAGGCGGCAACGGCGGCGTTCTGCGGGTTGCGTCCGGTTGCAAAGGCGTTCGGCTGCGGGTTGTCGATGACATAGACCCGCGGCATCGGCAGGCCGGCATTCTCAGCGAGATCGCGCACGATGCCGTAATATTCCGGGGCGCTGCGTTCATCGACCTCCTGCGCACGGTACATGCGCAGCACCATGCGGTCGGAATACCAGTACGAGAAGAAATTCATACCGGCGGCGATGACGAACGCAATCATCATGCCGCCACGTCCACCAATGGCGAAGCCAACCGCCATGAACAGGGCGGTCATCACTGCAAGCAGCATGGCGGTGCGAACGAGGTTCATGAAGAGGCTCCGGGTCGTCGACGTTTCACGTGAATCAGGGTTTCCGTTCGGACAACGGCGCCTTATATGATGGGTGCAAATGCCCCGTTCTTCAATACAGATGCACGAATCCGGATACTGGCGAGATGCAGAACGACAACGACAATGCCCCCGACCGCCCGAAAAAGCCGCTGCCTGCCGCGGCCATGCGCGCGCTGAAGGAAGCGGAGGAGCGTCGGCAGGCTGAAGCGGAGAAGGTTATGCCGACAGAAATCGGCGGCCGCGGCGGCGCCGACCCGGCACGCTTCGGCGACTGGGAAATCAAGGGTAGGGCGATCGATTTCTGAGAATGCTCTCAGACGGGTTTGAAGCGAAGGAACATTTCCTTCTTTGGGATCGTCCGAAAACAACCGTGGGTCATATCGATCTCCTGCTGCCGCCCGGGAACTCCGCTTACCGTCAATCGGAATCCGGCTCACAAACGCCCGTCGATGACCCAGTCGTCTATTCAGTCCACCGCCTCGGTACGAAACATCATACAAAAAAGGGCGGCTCGAAGCCGCCCTTTTTACCGTGCGTTGCTGTTAAGCCTTGTTCTGCCGGTTGGCGATCAGGTCTTCCACAACAGCCGGATCGGCAAGCGTTGAGGTGTCACCAAGCGCACCGAAATCGTCTTCCGCGATCTTGCGCAGGATGCGGCGCATGATCTTGCCCGAGCGGGTCTTCGGCAGGCCGGGGGCAAACTGGATCTTGTCTGGCGTCGCGATCGGGCCGATTTCCGAGCGGACGTGCTTTACCAGCGCCTGACGCAGATCGTCATTGCCGACCTCACCCGCCATCAGCGAGACGTAGCAGTAGATGCCCTGTCCCTTGATCGGGTGCGGATAGCCGACGACGGCTGCCTCGGACACCAGATGGTGCGAGACAAGCGCCGATTCGACTTCGGCCGTGCCCAGCCGGTGTCCGGAGACGTTGAGCACGTCGTCGACGCGGCCGGTGATCCAATAGTAGCCATCCTCGTCGCGACGGCAGCCGTCACCCGTAAAATACTTGCCCTTGTAGGTGGCGAAGTAGGTCTGGCCGAAGCGTGCATGATCGCCATAGATCGTGCGCATCTGGCCGGGCCAGCTGTCGGTGATGCAGAGGTTGCCGTCGGCAGGTCCTTCGAGCACGTTGCCTTCGTTGTCGACCAGCTGCGGCTGGACGCCGAAGAAGGGCCGCGTCGCCGATCCGGGCTTGAGATCGGTCGCGCCCGGCAGCGGCGTGATCAGGATGCCGCCGGTTTCCGTCTGCCACCAGGTGTCGACGATCGGCGATTTCTGATCGCCAACGACGTTGTAGTACCATTCCCAGGCTTCCGGGTTGATCGGTTCGCCGACCGAACCGAGCAGGCGCAGCGACGAGCGCGAGGCGCGCTTGACGAAATCGTCGCCGGCGCCCATCAGCGAGCGGATTGCCGTCGGCGCGGTGTAGAAGACGTTGACCTTGTGCTTGTCGATGACTTCCCAGAAGCGGCCTGCGTCGGGGAAGTTCGGAACGCCCTCGAACATCACGGTGGTCGCCGCGTTGGCGAGCGGTCCGTAGACGATGTAGGAATGGCCGGTCACCCAGCCGACATCCGCCGTGCACCAATAGATATCGCCGTCGCGATAGTCGAACACGTATTCATGGGTCATCGAGGCATAGACGAGGTAGCCGCCGGTGGTGTGCAGCACGCCCTTCGGCTTGCCGGTCGAGCCCGAGGTGTAGAGGATGAACAACGGGTCTTCCGCCTTCATCTTCGCCGGCTCGCAATGCGGCTTCACGGTCGCAGTTTCCTGGTGGTACCAGAGGTCGCGGCCCGGCGCCCAGCCGATCTTGCCGCCGGTGCGGCGCACGACCAGCACCTTGTTGACGATCACGTGCTGCTTGGCGGCGATGTCGATCGCGGTGTCGGTATTTTCCTTCAGCGGCACCGGCTTGCCACCGCGCACGCCCTCGTCACAGGTGATGACGAAGGTGGATTCGCAGTCGACGATGCGGCCGGCGAGCGCGTCCGGCGAGAAGCCGCCGAACACGACCGAATGAATGGCGCCGATGCGCGCGCAGGCAAGCATCGCGTAGGATGCTTCCGGGATCATCGGCATGTAGATGGTGACGCGGTCGCCCTTCTTGACGCCATGCTTCTTCAGGACGTTGGCAAGCCGACAAACCTGCTCGTAGAGCTGGTTGTAGGTGATCTTCTTGTCGATATAGGGGTTGTCGCCTTCCCAGATGATCGCCGTCTTTTCGCCGTGCGTCTTCAGGTGGCGGTCGATGCAATTGTAGGAGACGTTGGTGAGGCCGTCCTCGTACCACTTGATCGAGACCTTGCCCTTGAAAGAGGTGTTCTTGACCTTGGTATAGGGCTTGAACCAGTCGATCCGTTTGCCGTGTTTGCCCCAGAACTTGGCCGGGTCCTCGACACTTTCCTCATACCACTTCAGATAGGTCGCGTTATCGAGCAGCGTCCGGCTCTTGGCAGACTTCAACACCGGATAGATCTTGGCGGACATTCGTTCCTCCCTGCGCATTCCTGTCTGAGGTCCCTCCCGGGGACCCCGCCTCGGCGACGAGTCATAGCAGGTCAAAGCCGCGCCGCAATTAGACAAAAGGACATTTGGAACTGGAGAATTGCAATTTTGAGACAACGACGCTATAGAGGCGCTCAATTCCCGGAAATCAGTGGTAGACTCCACGGCCCGCGACACCGGCGCGGCGGACAAAAGGACTATATCCATGGCTCAGCAACTGCTTATGCCCAAGGCAACAGCCGTCTGGCTCGTCGACAATACGGCATTGTCGTTCGAACAGATTGCAACGTTTTGCAAGCTGCATCCGCTCGAAGTGAAGGCGATCGCAGACGGTGAATCGGCACAGGGCATCAAGGGTCTAGATCCAATCGCAACCGGACAGCTGTCGCGCGACGAGATCGCCCGCGCCGAGGCAAATCCGAACCACAAGCTCAAGCTTTCGGAGCCGAAAGTCCGTGTTCCCGACTCCAAGCGCAAGGGCCCGCGCTACACGCCGGTCTCCAAGCGCCAGGATCGCCCGAATGCCATTCTCTGGCTGGTTCGCAACCATCCCGAGCTGAAGGACGCGCAGATTTCCCGCCTCGTCGGCACCACGAAGTCGACGATCGAGCAGATTCGCGAGCGCACCCACTGGAACTCGACGAACCTGACGCCGATGGATCCGGTAACGCTTGGCCTGTGCTCGCAGATCGATCTCGACCTTGAAGTCGAACGCGCCGCCAAGGGCCGTCCGCTGCCGACAGCCGCCGAGCTCGGCGCGACGCTCGAAGCAGCCCAGGAAACAGAAAAGCTCAACTTCAGCTACGAGCGCGAAGAAGAGAAGGAAATCGATGCGGATGCCGTCTTCGCCAAGCTCAAGTCGCTGAAGTCGGATCGCAAGGACGAGGACGAAGACGATCAATATTGATCGACTTGTCATGACCTGACGAAAGCCCGGATCGCTCGATCCGGGCTTTTTTGTTTGCCAGATTCAGTAGGCCGAACCGGACTGGTCCTTCAGATTGTGGCGCTCGGTCCCCTTGAGCGGTGGATTGAAGACACTGACGAGGATGAGATCCTCATTTTTTCCTCCCCGCAGGAAATGTTTGTCGTGCTGATCGAGCACGTAGATGTCGCCCTGACAAATCGGAAAGACATTGCCCTGCATATCCTCCACCTCGCCCTGGCCGGCGATGCAGTAGCAAGCCTCAAGATGGTTGCGGTACTCCAGCAATGAGACCGTATTGGCGCGAACGACGGTGTGGCAAACGGTAAAACCCATGCCATCTTTTTCCGTCAGCAGTCGGTGGCTGGTGCCGCTCCCCCATTCGACGAAATGATCGGTGGCCTCGATATCCTGCAGGCTGCGCACGAACATGTGCTATATCCTCCTATGAGAAATTCTTACATGACGAAGACCGGAATGCGTTCTCGTGATGTTGAAATCCTTATCCCACGGGACTTTTCGATAGAAAAACAACGATTTCTCAAGAGGTGGTTGAGGAGAATTTGCAGATGCTTCCGCCACTCGGCATGCTTCGCGCATTCGAGGCCGCCGCCCGGCTCGCCAGCTTTTCACGTGCCGCGGACGAGCTGCATGTCACACACGCTGCAGTTAGCCATCAGATAAGGTTGCTCGAGGAATGGTTCGGCCGGCCGTTGTTCCGGCGGGAAAAGCGCGGCGTCGGTCTCCTTCCTGACGCCGAGCGGTTGGCCGACGCCTTGACATCGTGTTTTGCGCGCATCGCGATCGAAACAGAAATGCTGCGCGCCAACGCCAAATCATCGATCACCGTCGCTTGCATCCCATCGATCGCCACGCGCTGGCTGATACCGGCGCTCAGCGATTTCCTCGAACGGCACCCGGACGTCGATGTAAAGGTAATCTACGCGATGGCCGAGCAGAGGCTGCGGGAGACGGGTTGCGACGTGCTCATCACGCTCGGTGCGGACCTATCCGTCGGGACGCAATGCGACCGGCTGTTTTCGCGTGCGAACCGCCCGGTCGCCAGCCCTCGTTACATCGAGCGCAAAGGCGCGCTCGACACACCAGAGGCAATCACCACCGCCGACCTGCTTCACGACGAGACGATCGCGCGGTGGCAAGAATGGTTTGCGACAGCCGGCCTGCCCATGGCTCGACCGCCGCGCCGCGGTCCGGTTTTCCAGGATTTCAACCTGCTGGCGACGGCCGTGATCGCCGGCCATGGCGTGGCGCTCTGCCCGGTCGAAGTCTTTCGCCGCGAGATCGAGCACGGCGATCTCATCGTCCTCTCGCCGATCGCCACACTTGAAGACGAGAGTTACTACCTCATCACCAAGAACCTGCGCAGCAAACCGGTGGCGGCCTTCAGCACGTGGTTCAGTTCCGTCGTTCGAATCTGAGGCATGCTCCTGCATGTTTCCTTAAATCCTATTCGATTTAAGGATAAAAACATGCAGCCATTCAAAGTGCTACAGCGACCTTTGCGCGTCTAATAAGACGCGCGGCGCTGTAGAATGCACGATCAGATGCCGATACCCTTGGAATGAAGCACCGCGGCAATCTCATCGAGGATCGCTGGGTCGTCGATTGTCGCCGGCATTTTCCACGGTTGGCGATCGGCGATCTTCTGGATCGTCGCGCGCAGGATCTTGCCGGATCGGGTTTTCGGCAGCCGCTTGACGCACATCGCCACGCGGAAGGCGGCCACCGGCCCGATGCGATCACGCACGAGACTGATGACCTCCCGTTCGATCTCGGATGTTTCACGGGAAACATTCGAGTTGATGACCAGAAAGCCGGCGGGGATCTGACCCTTCAGCGCGTCGGCGATGCCGATGACGGCACATTCCGCCACATCCGGATGGCTGGCGCACACTTCCTCCATGGCGCCCGTCGACAACCGGTGACCGGCGACATTGATGATGTCGTCGGTGCGCGCCATGATGAAGACATAGCCGTCATCGTCGAGGTAGCCGGCATCGGCCGTCTTGTAGTAGCCGGGAAACTCCTCGAGATAGGCCGCGCGAAACCGATGGTCGGCATTCCAGAGTGTCGGCAGACACCCTGGAGGCAAAGGCAGTTTGACCACGACGTTGCCCAGCGTGCCCGCTTCGACCGGATGACCGGCGTCGTCGAGGATCTGGACATCGTAGCCGGGTAACGGAACAGCCGGTGATCCGTATTTGACAGGCAGGAGTCCGAGTCCGAGCGGATTGCCGGCAACAGGCCAGCCCGTTTCCGTCTGCCACCAATGGTCGATGATCGGCACACCGAGCGCCCTTTCCGCCCAGCAGATCGTGTCGGGGTCGGCCCGTTCACCGGCCAGAAACAACGCACGAAACCGAGAAAGATCATGGTTCGTCACCAGCGACGCATCCGGATCCTCCTTGCGAATGGCGCGCAGCGCCGTCGGAGCGGTGAACATGACGGCCACGCCGTGTTCCGCGATAATCCGCCAGTAGGTTCCGGGATCCGGCGTGCCGACGGGCTTGCCTTCGAACAGGATCGAGGTGTTGCCGTTGAGAAGCGGCCCATAGACGATGAACGAATGCCCGACGACCCAGCCGATGTCGGACGCCGCCCAGAAGACCTCACCGGGCTGAACGCCGAAGAAATTCTGCATCGACCATTTGAGCGCAACCATGTGGCCGCCATTGTCGCGCACCACGCCCTTCGGCTGGCCTGTGGTGCCGGAGGTATAGAGCACGTAAAGCGGATCGGTGGACGCCACCGGCGTGCAACCGGCCTCGTCGCCCGCATCCTTTGCCGCCGCAAGCGCTGTGGCATAGTCGATATCGCGCACCGGCGTCATATCCGCCTGCAGCATCTCGCGCTGATAGACAAGGCAATGCGCCGGTTTGTGTTCGGCGATCGTCAGCGCCGCATCGAGCAGCGGCTTGTAGGCGACCGTGCGACCGGGCTCGATGCCGCAGCTGGCCGACACGATGAGCTTGGCCCGGCAATCGTCGATGCGAACGGCGAGTTCGTTGGCGGCGAAGCCGCCAAACACCACCGAATGCACCGCGCCGATGCGCGCGGCGGCAAGCATCGCCACCGCCGCCTGCGGGATCATCGGCATATAGATGATGATGCGATCGCCTTTGTCGACGCCGAGCTTGCGGTAGACGGCGGCCAGCGCCTTGACGTCGTCGAGCAACGCTCCATAGGAGATGCGCTCGATGCTAGACGTGACCGGGCTGTCGTAGATGAAGGCGATCTGCTCGCCACGACCGGCTTCGACATGCCGGTCCAGGCAATTGTAGCAGCTGTTGGTCAGCCCGCCGGGAAACCAGTGGCCATAAATGCCCCCTTCAGCCTCGAAGGCGCGCTCCGGCCTCTCGAACCAGTCGATCGCCTCTGCCGCCTCAGACCAGAACCCCTCCGGATCCGTCTTCCACGCGCCGTACACTTCGGAATAGCGGCTCGCCATATCCGTTCTCCTCCCAATGCATGCCGGGCGATGCCCGGCCTCCTCGTGCACAAGGATAGGCTAATGAGAACGAAGGTGAACCCCGACGAAAGCGTAATGCGACGTTTTGGCCGTCAGCGTGATCCGAAAATTGCCGAACCGACGCGCACGCTGGTCGCGCCGAACTGGACCGCCGTTTCGAAATCTCCGGACATGCCCATCGACAGCCTGTCGAGCATGCACGCGCCGGCTAGTTTCGCCAACAGCGCAAAATGCGGACCGGGGTTCTCGTCGACAGGCGGAATGCACATCAGACCCTCGATAACCATATCCAGTTCCTCGCGGCAGAAGGTCACGAACGCGATGGTTTCTGCAGGCGCAATTCCGGCCTTCTGCGGTTCCAGACCGGTGTTGACCTGGACATAGAGACGAAGCGTCCTGTCCTGGCGCTTCATTTCCGCCGAGATCGCCCGGGCAATTTTCTCGCGATCGACGGTCTCGATGACATCAAACAGGGCAACGGCTTCTGCCGCCTTGTTGGACTGCAGCGGCCCGATCAGATGCAGCGCCAGATCGGGGCTTTCGCCCTTCAGCAGCGGCCATTTGCCCTGTGCTTCCTGCACGCGGTTTTCGCCGAACACGCGTTGGCCGGCCTCGATCACCGGACGGATCGCGTCAGCGTCGAATGTCTTGGAAACGGCAACGAGGCTGACGGCATTCTTTGGGCGCTTTGCCGCCCTTTCCGCCGTGTGAATCCGGCTCACGACATCCTGTAACCGCTCTTGAACTTCCATGGATATATTCTCCGACATAACGACCTTCCGGGCGATAACTAGCGGATTAGGCAAACTTGCGCGCCTTGCCAAGGCCATCGCCGCTCGAGCCGGCCCAAATCCGCCAAAGTGTCGCGCCAAACCCTTCGAAAACTTGACCACCAAGCGGTTTCATGATGAAGGTCACCCCAACTATCATGAGGGCGCTCCCTTGCCCCGCAGAACTTCCGGAACACCTAAAAGACATGTCTACCGAACGATATAATCCGCGTGATGCCGAGCCGCGTTGGCAGCAGGAATGGGAAAACGGCGAGGTCTTCAAGACCGAGAACGATGATCCGCGCGAAAAATATTACGTGCTCGAGATGTTCCCCTATCCGTCCGGGCGCATCCACATGGGCCACGTGCGCAACTACACGATGGGCGACGTCGTCGCCCGCTACAAGCGCGCCCGGGGCTTCAACGTGCTTCACCCCATGGGTTGGGATGCCTTCGGCATGCCGGCGGAAAACGCCGCCATGGAGCGCGGCGTGCATCCGGCCAGCTGGACCTATCAGAACATCGCCTCGATGAAGGCGCAGCTGAAGGTCATGGGACTGTCGCTTGACTGGAACCGCGAATTCGCGACCTGCGACCCTGAATACTACCAGCGCCAACAGCACCTGTTTATCGATTTTCTCGAGAAGGGCCTGGTTTACCGCAAGCAGTCCAAGGTCAACTGGGACCCGGTCGACAATACCGTTCTCGCCAACGAGCAGGTCATTGACGGCCGCGGTTGGCGTTCCGGCGCGCTCGTCGAGCAGCGCGAGCTGACGCAGTGGTTCTTCCGCATCACCGACTTCAGCCAGGAACTGCTGGACGCTCTGGACACGCTGGACCAGTGGCCGGAAAAAGTACGCCTGATGCAGAAGAACTGGATCGGCCGCTCCGAGGGCCTGTCCATTCGCTGGCAGATCGTCGAAGGCACCGCCGCCGCCGACACCACGGAACTGACCGTTTACACTACCCGTCCGGACACGCTGTTCGGCGCCTCCTTCCTGGCGATTTCCGCCGATCACCCGCTTGCCAGGCAGGCAGCGGCAAAGGATCCGGCAATCGAGGCCTTCTGCGAGGAGTGCCGGCGCGCCGGGACCTCACTTGCAGCGCTCGAGACCGCTGAAAAGAAGGGCATGGACACCGGCATCCGCGCCAGGCATCCACTCGACGAAAGCTGGGAGCTGCCGGTCTACGTCGCCAACTTCGTCCTCATGGACTACGGCACGGGCGCGATCTTCGGCTGCCCGTCCGGCGACCAGCGCGACCTCGACTTCGCCCGCAAGTATGGGCTTCCAGTCGTTCCGGTCGTCATGCCGAGGGATGCCGATGCCGAAAGCTTCGCGATCGGTGACGAGGCCTATATCGGCGACGGCGTGATGATCAATTCGCGTTTTCTCGACGGCCTGTCGACGGAAGACGCGTTCGAAACCGTGGCATCGAAGCTGGAAAAGTGCGTGTTGGCCGGCGCGCCGCGCGCCGAACGCAAGGTCAATTTCCGCCTGCGCGACTGGGGTATTTCCCGCCAGCGCTATTGGGGCTGCCCGATCCCGGTCATCCATTGCGATGACTGCGGCGTCATTCCCGTTCCCAAGGCCGACCTGCCCGTCATCCTGCCGCCGGACGTCACCTTCGACAAGCCGGGCAACCCGCTCGACCGCCATCCGACCTGGCGGCACGTGGCCTGCCCGCATTGCGGCAAGGACGCCCGTCGCGAGACCGACACGATGGACACCTTCGTCGATTCGTCCTGGTACTTCACGCGCTTCACGGCTCCTTGGGAGGACGACCCGACCGATCCGAAGACGGCCAACCACTGGCTGCCCGTCGACCAGTATATCGGCGGTATCGAACACGCGATCCTACATCTGCTCTATTCGCGCTTCTTCACCCGCGCGATGAAGGCGACCGGCCATGTTGCCCTGGACGAACCGTTCAAGGGCCTGTTCACCCAGGGCATGGTGGTGCACGAGACCTACAGCCGCGGCGAAGGCGCCCAGCGCGAATGGATCACGCCGGCGGAAATCCGCATCGACGAGGTCGACGGACAGCGCCGCGCCGTTCTGCTCGAGACCGGCGAAGACATCACCATCGGCTCGATCGAGAAGATGTCGAAGTCGAAGAAGAACGTCGTTGATCCTGACGATATCATCGCCTCCTACGGCGCCGATACCGCACGCTTCTTCGTTCTGTCCGACTCGCCGCCCGACCGTGACGTCATCTGGTCAGAGTCTGGCGTCGAAGGCGCCCATCGCTTCGTTCAGCGCGTCTGGCGCCTGATCGGCGAGGCGGCGGAAACACTTCGCACAGTCGAGGCGGCGCCAGCCCATGAAGGCAGCGGACTCGTTCTCTCACAGGCGGCCCACAGGACGCTGCGCGCGGTTGAAGCCGATTACGACAAGCTGGCCTTCAACAAGGCCGTGGCACGTATCTATGAGCTCGTGAACGTGATTGCGGCCCCCTTGACCCAGGTTGCTGCCGGCAAGGCCGATGCGGCGCTGGCAGCGGCTGCAAAGGATGCAACATCGATCCTGGTCAACCTGATCGCCCCAATGATGCCGCACCTGGCCGAGGAATGCTGGCAGGCGATCGGCGGCAAGGGCCTGATCGCCGAAAGCGGCTGGCCGAAGTTTGATGCGGCGCTCGTCGTTGAGAATGAAGTCACGCTGCCGGTCCAGATCAACGGCAAGAAGCGCGCGGATTTGACAATCGCGCGCGATGCAGATCAGACTGCGATCGAGAATGCCGTTCTCGCTCTCGATGCCGTCAAGTCCGTTCTCAACGGCAGCAGCCCCAAGAAAATCATCGTCGTGCCTCAGAGGATCGTCAATGTCGTTGTCTGATAGAGCTGGCTCCAGCATCCGGTCGCTCCCGATGCTGGCTGGTGTTCTTATGTTGACCGCGCTCGCCGGCTGCCAGGTCAGGCCACTTTATTCCGATGCGGTCGGCACATCGGCAGCGCTTGCGTCGATCGAAATCTCCGATGCGGATGACCGTGTTGAGCAGGAGGTGCGCAACGCATTGATCTTCCTGGCCGCCGGCGGCCAGGGAGAACCGGCGAACCCGCAATATCATCTGGCGCTGAACGTCACGACCCGCGTCATGGGCACGCTCTTTGATCAGGCACGGGACCGGGCAGCCGCAGGGCGTATCGTCGTGAAAGCGGACTATAACCTGTCCAGGGCCGGCACGGGCGAAACCATCAAGTCAGGCAACCGCACGGCCGTCGCGCTTGTCGACTTTCCCGTCCAGGAGTTTGCCAAGGTCCGCGCCGTCCGCGATGGCGAGAACCGCGCTGCAAGGGAACTGGCAGAGCTGATCCGGGCCGATATCGCCGCGGCCCTCAGCCGATAGAGCATTTCCAGGAAAAGTGCGAAGCGGTTTTCCGGCAGGAATTGCGTTGAAACAAAGGGATAGAGCGTTTCTGGGAGTCAGTCTAAACTGGAAACGCTCTAGGCGGTGACGGAATGAGCGAAGTCAAGTCGCACGAATTCGACTCTTTCCTACAGAAGTCAGCGGCACTTTATCGCCTCTTTGTCCTCTACGGACCAGACCGCGGGCTGGTTTCGGAGCGGGCAGAGGCGATCGCGTCGCGCAGCGGCGTTGCGCTCGACGACCCATTTTCCATCACCAAGCTCGATGCCGGGGATCTGCAACAGAGCCCCGGCCGGTTGCTCGACGAGGTCAATTCGATCGGCCTCTTCGGTGGCGAAAGGCTCATCTGGGTCCGCGGAGCCGCCAACGAGAAGGCGTTGGTCGATGGTCTGCAGATTTTGGCCGGCGAACCGCCGACCGGTAGCTATGTTGTCGTCGAAGCGGGTGATCTCAAGAAGGGATCGGCGCTGCGCAAGGTGGCCGAGACGGCACGTTCGATCGCGACTATCGCCTGCTACAGCGACGACGCCCGCAGCCTGCAGGCGTTGATCGACAAGGAATTGGGCGAAGAAAAACTCGGCATTACTCCGGCGGCACGTGAACGGCTGATGGAAGCGCTTGGCGGCGACCGCCTGGCATCGCGCAACGAAGTACGCAAGCTTGCACTCTATTGCCGTGGCAAGAGCACCGTCGACGAATCGGATGTGACCGACATTGTCGGCGATGCCAGCGCCATTTCCGTTGATGATGCTGTCGATGCGGTCCTGAAGGGTGACCTTGACGGTCTATTGCATGCGATGCAGAAGATAACCACGTCAAAAACGCCCGCCTTCCTCGTTTTGCAGGGGTGCCTCAGGCAGTTTCAGCAGCTCGATCTGATGCGCGCCGAAATGGATGCCAGCCGCCAGCAGGCCGGCCAGGTTATCGCCACCATGGGCCGGCACCTGCATTTTCGTCGCAAGCCCATCATCGAAGCAGCCCTCAGACATTGGTCTTCGCCGGCGATCCGCCGCGAACTGACACGGCTTCAAAATACGATCTATCAGAGCCGCACGCGCCAGAGCCTCGAGGAGAGCATGGTGCTGCAGAACCTGTTGGCGATTGCCGTGCAGTCAGCCAGACGCTGAGAGCCCGCAAAAGCAGGCTCAAATCAGCCTATCGGGCAATTGGAAGCGCGCTTAAAGCCTTTCCAGGAAAGGTGCGAAGCGGTTTTCCGTCAGGAAATGCGTAAAAACAAAGAGATAGAGCGTTTCTGTAGTTCGGTTTAAATCGAAAACACTCTAGCGGCGCTCGAGCAGGCGGCAGATCTCTTCAAGCTGATCAAGCGTCTTGTAGGAAATCCTGAGGTGCCCGCCTGAAGCCTTGTGACTGACGGTGACTTCAAGCCCGAGGCTGTCGGACAGTGTCCGCTCCAGCGCCAACGTATCGGCGTCCTTCTCGTCACGACGTGCGGCCTTGGCGTAGTGGGGATCGTTCTGGGCGCGAATATCGTTCTGCGCCAGCCGCTCAGCGTCGCGAACGGAGAGACCCTTTGCGACGATGTTGCGGGCGAGCGTTGCCGGATCCGACGTCGGGATCAGCGCGCGCGCATGGCCTGCCGACAGGCTTCCTTCTGACAACATGTCCCGCACCGGCTCGGGCAGCTTCAAAAGCCGCAGGCTGTTGGCGACATGGCTGCGGCTCTTGCCGATGATCTCGCCGAGATCGTTCTGGGTGTAGCCGTGTTCGGCAATCAGCTGCTCGTAGCCAAGCGCTTCGTCGAGCGGGTTAAGGTCGGACCGCTGCACGTTCTCGACGATCGCGATTTCGAGCGCCGTGCGATCGTCAACGTCGCGGATGATAACCGGAATTTCGGTAAAGCCGGCGAGCTGCGCTGCACGCCAGCGGCGTTCCCCGGCGATGATCTCGTAACGGTCAGTGCCGATCGTGCGAGCGACGACCGGCTGGACGATGCCGTGCTGCCGAATGGAACTGGCGAGGTCCTGCAGTTCACCTTCGTCGAACTGTCGACGCGGGTTTCGCGGGTTGCGCGATACGAACTCGATCGGCACTTTCCGATCGGGGTTAACCGGAGCAGGGGAGGCGCCGGCCTGTATCGGCTGATCCATCTCGCCGATCAATGCAGCCAGTCCCCGGCCAAGCCTTCTCTTCGAGCTGTCGTCGTTCATAGTGTCACCCGATTTAAATTCCGGTACCGAAACAATTATGCGGCTTTGCGCTGCCGCTCGCGCTGGATTACTTCCGATGCGAGTTGAAGGTAGGCTTGGCTGCCTGCGCATTTCAGATCGTAAAGGATGGCCGGCTTACCATAGGACGGTGCTTCCGATACACGCACATTCCGCGGAATGAGCGTGTGGTAGACCTTATCCCCAAGATGGGTGCGGACATCGCTCACCACCTGCTGTGCCAGATTGTTGCGAGAATCGAACATCGTCAACACGATACCCTGGATGTCCAGGTTCGGGTTGACCGTTTGGCGCACTTGGTCAACCGTCTCCAGCAACTGGCTCAAACCCTCCAGCGCGAAGAATTCGCACTGAAGCGGCACCAGTACCGAATGTGCGGCAGCCATAGCGTTCATCGTCAGCAGATTGAACGATGGCGGGCAGTCGACGAGAACGTATGAATACTCCAATGCCTCGGGGCTCTCCAAGGCCTTGCGAAGACGAAAGGCGCGATCGACCTCCCTGGAGATTTCCATTTCGACGCCGAGCAGATCCATCGTCGAGGGCACGATAGCCAGATTCGGCACAACTGTCTGCTGGACGATCTCACCAATCGAGTGCGATCCAACCATCAATTCATAGGAGGAGAGATGGCGATCGCGGCGCTGAATGCCGAGGCCGGTGCTGGCATTGCCCTGCGGGTCCAGATCAACGATCAGAACCTTTTCGCCGATGGCGGCCAATGCCGTTGCCAGATTGATCGCCGTCGTCGTTTTGCCGACGCCCCCCTTCTGGTTCGCTATCGTGATGATCCGATTTTTTGCGCCAAACATGTTTCCGCTCGCCAATCACTGAGTTCTTCGCGAAAGATTTGCGATCTCGAGCACAACAGAATCTGGCTCAACGATGCTTGGGTGTTTTACCAGATCAAACGCATAGCGGCCAACGGCTTTGTCGATCTCACGCTGGTAATCCCGCCCTTTGTGGAAGTAGGCGACCGTTTTGCCACCTTCGGCCGTCAGCCAAGGCGATGAATAATCGAGCAGTAGGCTCAGATCCGCCAGCGCACGGGCGGAAATCGCATCGCATTTTGGTGCGACAGAGCTGGCATCTTCGATTCGAATCGGATGAACGGATCCGCGCGCACCGGTCTCCGTCAACGCAACGCGCAGGAAAGCGGCTTTCTTGTTGTTGCTCTCGATCAAATGTACCCAGCCGTCGGAAAATTCCTGGAGGTAGATGGCGGTAATCACTCCGGGAAATCCACCACCGCTACCGAGATCGACCCAGGTCTTCGGACCCGGCGCAAGTTGCGCCAATTGTAGACTATCGACGATATGCCGCCGCCACAGGTCGTCGAGCGTCGACGGAGCAATCAGATTGATGAACTTCGCCCATTTCTGAAACAGCGCTGCGAAGTGCTCTAGTCGTTCCTTCGTTTCACGTGAAACACGCAGTCCGTTCAAGCCAGCGAAGGGACTCGTTTTCATTGCGCACTTACCTTTTCTTCCCGTTCCGCGGAACGACTCATTCGTTTCAACCAAGCCAAGATCAACGAGGCCGCGGCCGGGGTCATCCCATCGACCTTCAGCGCCTGGGCCAGATTCCGCGGCGCCTGCAGCGTCAACTTCTGCTTCAGCTCATTCGATAGACCAGCTAATGCCGAAAAGTCAAAATCGCTTGGAATCGCTAAATCCTCTTCGCGGCGGATGCCAGCAATGTCCGATGCCTGGCGGTCCATATAGACGGCATAGGCAGCATCGATTTCGAGTGCCTCCACCACCGCGGACGGAATGTCTTTCAACTCGGGCCACAGGATCAGCAAGGCACCAACACTCTGGTCAGGATAGGATAGGATTTCGAACGCCGTTCGCCGCTGGCCATCCTGGTTCAGTTTGAGTCCATGACGGTTGCCTTCTGCCGGCGTCACCGACAATTGCTTGAGCAATGCCCGACCGCTGTCAAACTGCGCCTTCCATTCGACAAAGCGCGCCTGCCGCGCTTCAGACACGCAACCGATTTCGATTGCCTTCGGTGTCAGGCGCACGTCTGCATTGTCGGCACGCAGGGACAATCGGTATTCGGCGCGTGACGTGAACATGCGATAGGGTTCGGTAATACCCCGAGAGGTCAGGTCGTCGACCATCACGCCGATATAGGAATCGGTGCGGCTGAAGATGACGGCTTCGCGCCCCGTCGCTGCCTTGGCAGCATTCAAGCCGGCGACCAGGCCTTGTGCCCCGGCCTCTTCATAGCCCGTGGTGCCATTGATCTGGCCGGCGAGGAACAAGCCCGGCATCTTGCGCACCGCCAGCGTCGCATCAAGCTCACGCGGATCGACGTGATCGTATTCGATCGCGTAACCCGGCTGGAGGATCACGACACTCTCAAGGCCGGGGATTGTGCGAATAAACGCGTCTTGAACGTTTGCCGGCAAGGATGTCGAAATGCCGTTGGGATAGACGGTATCATCGTCCAGGCCTTCCGGTTCAAGGAAGATCTGGTGACCGTCCCGTTCGCCAAAGCGAACGATCTTATCCTCGATCGAGGGGCAGTAGCGCGGACCGACACCTTCGATCTGACCGGAATACATCGCCGACTTGCCGATATTGTCGGCAATGATCTTATGCGTGGCTTCGGTGGTTCGGGTCACACCGCAGTCGATCTGTCGGTTGACGATCCGATCGGTCATGAAGGAGAAGGGCACCGGATCTTCGTCAGGCCCCTGGCGTCCGACGCGATCCCAATCAATAGTCTTGCCGTCCAGGCGTGCTGGCGTCCCCGTCTTCAACCGTCCCAAACGAAGGCCGTAGCGCGCCAAGGTGGCGGAGAGGCCAAGCGACGGCTCTTCGCCAATACGACCCGCCGGTATCTTCTGGTCGCCGATATGGATCAGTCCCTTTAGAAAGGTCCCGGTCGTCAGCACCACCGCCGCCGCAGCAAAGGATCTGCCATCCTTCATCACCACGCCGGCAATCTTGCTGTCCTGTTCAAGAAGGTCGAAAGCATCACCTTCGATCACGGTCAGGTTTTCAATGGCGTCAATCTCTCGCTGCATGGCTTCGCGATAGAGTCGCCGGTCGGCTTGGGTACGTGGGCCACGAACAGCCGGCCCCTTGCGCCGATTGAGCAGACGAAACTGAATTCCAGCCGCATCGGCGATGCGACCCATCAAGCCATCAAGCGCATCGATCTCACGCACGAGGTGGCCTTTGCCTAGACCCCCAATCGCCGGGTTGCACGACATCACGCCAATGGTCGACGCCTTATGGGTAATCAGAGCGGTGCGTGCACCGAGGCGCGCGGCCGCCGCCGCAGCCTCGCAGCCGGCATGACCTCCACCAATGACGATAACGTCAAAATGGACCATTCTTATCATCTCCGATCAAACGCGTTCCGGATTCGAATCGTTTCACGTGAAACACTTCGCATGACTCGCTAGCGTTGTATTGTTTTAGTCGAACATCATTTACCGATACAGAATTCGGAAAATATCACATCCAACAGGTTTTCAACATCCACACGCCCGGTGATGCGTCCGATTGCATCCCCTGCGACACGAAGCAGCTCAGCGCGTATATCCAGGCCGTCTTGGTTCAGGCGCAAACTTTCCGCAAGCGCAATGCTGGCTTGGCGCAAGGCGTCAACATGCCTGCGTCTGGAGGGGATAGAGAGGGCGGTAACCCCAGACAAATCAGGTAGATAGCCCGATATGACGTTCAAGAGCTGGTCCATCCCCGCACCCGTTGTGGTCGAAATCGAAACCTCGGCGCCCGGAATGGTATCGCTGCCGGCTCGGTCGATCTTGGTTGCGACCCGCAAGACCGGCACAGCCGTAAGAGCGAGGTCGTCAAGGGTGTTAAAACCTTCTGTGTTTTCGGAAAGAAGCAGCACAAGGTCGGCGTTTGCAATTACATCGCGAGCGCGGCGAATACCTTCACGCTCCACCGTCTCGTCGGTCTCGCGCAGCCCGGCAGTATCGAACAACTTGACGGAGAATCCGGCTAATGAAAGGTCGACGGAAAGCACATCGCGCGTCGTTCCGGCTATCTCTGTCACGATCGCGATATCACGTTTTGCCAAGGCATTGAGCAGGCTGGACTTGCCGGCGTTGGGTTCGCCGGCAATGACGATCTTCAGGCCATCCCGGATGATTTCGCCAATCGGCGCCTGGGCAATGTGCGCGTCGATCTCGCGACGCAGCAATTCCATATCTTTCCAAATCCGGTCACTGACCGAGCCCGGCACGTCCTCCTCATCGGCGAAATCGAGCTCCGCCTCGATCATCGCGCGCGCATGGGTCAGACGCTTGGCCCAATCGTCATAGACCTTAGACTGGCCGCCGGCGGAATGCTCCAGCGCCAGACGACGCTGCATCTCGGTCTCCGCAGCGATCAGATCCGACAAGCCCTCAATCTCGACAAGATCCATCTTGCCGTTATGGAAGGCTCGCCGTGAAAACTCGCCGGCCTCAGCGTGGCGCAGCCCCGCAAAGCCAGACAACTCATGCAGCAGCATTTGAACAACGGCACGGCTGCCATGCACGTGCAACTCGGCACAGTCTTCCCCTGTAAACGAGGCCGGGCCGCGGAAGTAGATGATCAGGCCGCTATCGATCATGAAACCGTTGCGAGAGCGAATCGATTTCAGTGACGCCAAACGCGGCTCAGGGACGGCACCACACAATGACTTCAGGACAGCGTTTGTTTCTGGTCCGCTTATCCTGATCACCGCTACGCCGGCTGGCAACGCCCCGCTGGAAAGCGCGTATATCGTATCCACCGATGGCATCGTGTCACCTGAGATCCAAAGAGAGTTCCTGCTCTACGCACGCCTGCGCCGGAAACAAGTTCCGGCGGGTGAGGCGGCCTCATATTGATAGCTGAATGAAACGCGTTAGTCGGCGTTCCCGGCGTTCACAGAGGTGTCGAGCGGTTGCAAGCTTATGCCGAATAGTCGGGAGAAGATCAAGCCTTAGCCGCGGGATCGCCCGAATGTGTTTCACGTGAATCACTGAACTGACAGAAGGCGACACCGGATGAGGGGATCCAAGATCATTGCGATAGCGAATCGAAAGGCTCGCCGAGGAAGCCGGTCCATCGTTGAATCCGGCTAATCAACGTGATCGCTGGAAATAAAGAGACCGGGCAAGATCACCTGCCCGGTCTCAATCACGATATCGGCGTTCGGCCGTATCAGGTGTTCATCGAGTCGAAGAAGTCGCCGTTGTTCTTTGTCTGCTTCAGCTTGTCGATGAGGAACTCGATCGCGTCGGTGGTACCCATCGGGGCCAGAATCCGGCGAAGAACGAAGATCTTCTGCAGATCCTGGCGTGGAACCAGCAGGTCTTCCTTACGCGTGCCGGACTTGAGAATGTCCATCGCCGGGAAGATGCGCTTGTCGGCGACCTTGCGGTCGAGCACGATTTCCGAGTTGCCGGTACCCTTGAACTCTTCGAAGATGACTTCGTCCATGCGGCTGCCGGTATCGATCAGCGCCGTGGCGATGATGGTCAGCGAACCACCTTCTTCGATGTTGCGGGCGGCACCAAAGAAGCGCTTCGGGCGCTGCAGGGCGTTGGCGTCGACACCACCGGTCAGAACCTTGCCGGATGAAGGAACAACGGTGTTATAGGCGCGACCGAGGCGGGTGATGGAATCGAGCAGGATCACGACGTCGCGGCCGTGCTCGACCAGGCGCTTTGCCTTTTCGATCACCATTTCGGCGACTTGCACGTGGCGCGTCGCCGGCTCGTCAAAGGTAGAGGAAACCACTTCGCCCTTCACGGAGCGCTGCATGTCGGTGACTTCTTCCGGCCGTTCGTCGATCAACAGAACGATCAGGTAACATTCCGGATGGTTTGCGGTGATCGAGTGGGCGATGTTCTGCAGGAGAACGGTCTTACCGGTGCGCGGCGGAGCGACGATCAGACCGCGCTGGCCCTTGCCGAGCGGCGCGACCAGGTCGATCACCCGAGCAGAAAGGTCCTTCGACGTCGGGATATCGAGTTCCATCTTGAAGCGCTCGTTTGGATAGAGCGGCGTCAGGTTGTCGAAGTGAACCTTGTGACGGATCTTTTCGGGATCGTCGAAATTGATGGTGTTGACTTTCAGCAGCGCGAAGTAGCGTTCGCCTTCCTTCGGTCCGCGGATCGGTCCCTCGACCGTGTCGCCGGTCTTCAGCGAGAAGCGGCGGATCTGGGAGGGGGAGATGTAGATATCGTCCGGGCCGGGAAGGTAGTTGGCATTGGCAGAGCGCAGAAAGCCGAATCCGTCCTGCAGAACCTCGACGACGCCTTCACCGATGATTTCGATATCCTGGGAGGCGAGCATCTTGAGGATTGCGAACATCAGCTCCTGCTTGCGCATGGTGCTCGCATTTTCCACCTCGAGCTCTTCGGCAAAGGCCAGAAGATCGGTCGGCGTCTTGTTCTTAAGTTCTTGTAGCTTCATTTCAGCCATGAAGGATCCATGTTTCGTCTGGGAATGGAAAGACGGCGTGTTTTCTGAAGGGAGCTGCGGCAGGAGGGGCAGGCTCTGGTCTTTGTCACAAGCCATGAAGAGGAGATGGGAGAAAATAGCGATTCACGTGAAACGCCGCAAGGGGCTGACGAAAATTAGCGAGAACTATTACAATTAGCAATCGTTAAAATTCAAAACGGCTTCACCACGACCATGATGACGATCAGGATCATCAGCAGCGTCGGGGCTTCGTTCATCAACCGCCAGTAGCGTGCCGTGCGGCGATTTTCGTCCCGCTGGAACGCCCGAACCGCCCGGCTGAAGCGCATGTGCACGACGGTCAGCATCACCACGAATAGCAGCTTGGCGTGAAGCCAGCCGCCCTGGAAGTCGTAGACGCTCCAGGCGAGGTAAAGCCCGAGCACCCAGGAGATCATCATCGCCGGGTTCATGATGACCGTCAGCAACCGCTGTTCCATCATTTTGAAGGTTTCGGACTGTTCGGAACCGGGTGCTGCGTCGGTGTGGTAGATGAACAGGCGCGGCATGTAGAGCAGCGCTGCCATCCACGACATCACCGCAATCACGTGTAGCGCCTTGATCCAGAGATAGAGGCTGTCGGGCTGCCAGACGAAAAGCCCGATGAGCGACGCGGCAAAACCGCCAAGCGCAATCATTGCTCTGACCCGCGCCCTGTTGCCTGGACCGCGATCCCTCTGGCGTTCATCCATCAGCGTGCTCCGCGAACGCGCGACACCAGCGCCGAGACGTTCTCCGGATCGGCCTGCGGCGTAATCCCGTGACCGAGGTTGAAAATGAGCGGTCCGTTGCCGAGCGCATCGAGAATACGATCTATGCCCTGCTCGAGGGCGGCACCGCCGGAAACGACCCGCATCGGATCAAGGTTACCCTGCACCGGTCCGTCCTTCTGCAAATCGACAGCAAAGGACAGTGGGACGGTCCAATCGAGCCCGATGGCATCGGCACCCGTCTTCTGGCGATAATGCTTCAGGAGAAGCCCTGCGCCCTTGGCAAAGGCAATGATCTTGGCCTGCGGACGTCGCGTCCGCACCGAAGCGATGATTCGCGCGACCGGCTTGACGGCAAATCGTTCGAATTCCTCTTCGCCCAGAACGCCAGCCCAGGAGTCGAAAATCTGTACCGCATCGGCGCCGGCATCGATCTGCTCGACCAGATAGTCCGCCGACACATCGGCCAGGAACGTCAAAAGCCGTTCGAAGGCTTCCGGGTTCTGGTAAGCGAACAGCCGGGCAGGGGCCTGATCCGGTGTTCCCTGACCAGCGATCATGTAGGTCGCAACGGTCCAGGGCGCACCGCAAAATCCGAGCAGCGTCGTCTCCGCCGGAAGTTCCCCACGCAAACGCGATACCGTTTCGAAGACCGGTTTCAGGTGATTGGAGATACCGTCAGCCTTCAGAGCATCGATGCCATCAACGTCGATCGGATCCATTCTCGGACCATGGCCTTCCTCAAAGCGAACGTTGCGCTTCAGCGCGTCCGGGATGACGAGGATGTCGGAAAAAAGAATGGCTGCGTCAAAAGCATAACGACGGATCGGTTGAAGCGTCACTTCGACAGCGAGATCAGGCGTGTAACAGAGATCGAGGAAACTTCCGGCGACGGCACGCGTTGCTCGATATTCGGGAAGGTACCGGCCGGCCTGGCGCATGAGCCAGACGGGAGGAGGACTGACCGTCTTCCCCTCCAAAACCTCCAGAACTTTCCTTCGTGTCTCGGCCACGGATGGTCTCTCCTAATATATAAACAAAGATATTTAGACTCTTTCTATTTCTTAGAGTCGGTGGGTATCAAGGATTAAAAGATGGCCACAGTTCATCCACGGCCACCCGATCGGATTAATCCGAGTGGGAAGCAGAGCAGCGGTCATGAATGCATTTCGTGGATAAGTGCAAAAATCCGATTTGAATCAGAGGATTGCCGTCTTTGAGAGAAAGCGATTTGCTGTGGACAATGAGTCGAAACGCGTGACACTTTGTCATTGCTGTGAGTCTTGTCCACATCCCCCGCGAAGCTTTCTTCGGCGTCGCACCAATTGTGAATAAGTCGGCAGTTTTCCCCTTGCCTCGGCCGTCGCGGCGCCGGTAGCCTCTTTTATCCCGGTTTATCAACAGCACCCGGAGAATTGCGTGGAGAACAAGAAAAACTACTTCCACCTGCATCTGATCTCCGATTCGACGGGGGAGACCTTGATCGCTGCGGGGCGGGCGGCAGCGGCGCAATTCCAGGCGTCGCATGCGCTCGAGCATGTCTATCCGCTGATCAGGAATCGCCGGCAGTTGCTGCAGGTTCTCGATGCGATCGATGGCGCCCCCGGCATCGTGCTTTATACGATCGTCGATCGCGAGCTGGCTGATATCATTGATCAGCGCTGTCGCGAGATGGGCGTGCCGTGCGTCTCCGTGCTCGATCCGATCATCGAACTGTTTCAGTCCTATCTCGGCTCGCCGTCGCGACGCCGTTCCGGCGCGCAGCACGTGATGGATGCCGATTACTTCGCGCGGATCGATGCGTTGAATTTCACCATGGACCATGATGATGGTCAGCTGCCGGCCGATTTCGATGATGCCGATGTGGTGTTAATCGGCATCAGCCGAACATCGAAGACGCCGACATCCATCTACCTCGCCAACCGCGGCATAAAGACGGCCAATATTCCGATCGTCCCGGGCGTGCCGCTTCCCGATCGGCTGATGGCGGCAACCAAGCCACTGGTCGTCGGCCTGATTGCGACCGCCGACCGCATTTCCCAAGTTCGTCAGCATCGGGTGCTTGGCACCACGCAAGGCTTTCACGGCGATCAATATACCGATAGGGCAGCGATCGCCGAGGAGCTGAAATATGCCCGCGCGCTTTGCGCGCGCAACAACTGGCCGCTCATCGACGTCACCCGCCGCTCGATCGAGGAAACCGCCGCCGCAATTGTTGCCCTGCGTCCGCGGCTGCGATAGAGCGAATCCGAACAATTCGGGAACTTCGATGATGACACCTTCACTCGTTCTGGCTTCAGCAAGCCCGTTCCGTCGCGCGCTTCTGGAAAATGCCGGCTTGGTGTTTACCGCACGCGCCGCCGAGATCGACGAGCGGGCGCTTGAAAAACCACTTGAGGAAGAAGGTGCAGTTCCTGAAGATGTCGCGATGAGGCTGGCCGAAGCCAAGGCGAGGGATGTCGCCCGGCATTTTCCCGAGGCATTGGTGATCGGTTCCGACCAGACCATGTCGCTCGGCCAGCGTGTCTATCACAAACCGAAGGACATGGTCGAAGCCGGACAGCATCTGTTGTCGCTCTCCGGCAAGACCCATCGCCTGAACAGCGCGATTGTCCTCTTGCGCGGCGATGAGATCCTTTGGCGCCATGTCTCGTCCGCAAATATGTCAGTGCGCACACTGACGCCGGAATTCGTCGATCGCCATCTGCAGCGTGTCGGCAGCAAGGCCCTGTCCAGTGTCGGCGCCTACCAGCTGGAGGGTGAGGGCATCCAGCTGTTCGACAAGATCGATGGTGACTATTTCACCATCCTCGGTCTTCCGATGCTGCCGCTGCTCGCAAAACTTCGGGAATTGGGAACGATCGATGCGTGATTCACGTGAAACATTTGTTAACCACGCCTTCGTCACCGGTTATCCGATCAAGCATTCCAGGTCGCCATTGATCCACGGCTATTGGCTGAAACAGCTCGGGATAGACGGCAGCTACCGCGCGCACGAGGTGAAGCCGGCCGATTTCTCGGCCTTCATCGCAGAGCTGAAGCAAGGCACATCAGGTTTTTGCGGCGGCAACGTCACCATCCCGCACAAGGAAGTCGCCCATCGGTTGGCAGATCGCCCTGACGATCTCTGTCTGGAACTCGGCGCCGCCAATACGCTTTGGCTCGAGGCCGGCGAAGTCCATGCCACCAACACCGATGGCCAAGGGTTCGTTGCCAATCTTGACGAACGGGCGGCCGGCTGGGACCAATGTTCGACCGCGGTTGTGCTCGGTGCCGGTGGCGCCAGCCGCGCCGTCATCCAGGCCGTGCGCGACCGGGGCATTAGCACCATCCATGTCGTCAATCGCACGGTGGCGAGGGCTCAGGAGTTGTCCGACCGTTTCGGGTCGGCCGTGCATGCGCATCCGATGGAGGCATTGAACGAGGTGATGACCGGCGCTGGCCTCTTCATCAACACCACGTCTCTCGGCATGGATGGACAGGATGCACCGCAGATCGATTTCACCGTCATGGCCAGGGGTGCGGTGGTCACCGATATCGTCTATGTCCCGTTGAAGACGCCTTTGCTTCGCCAGGCGGAGGAGCAGGGCTACGCCATCGTCGATGGACTTGGCATGCTGCTGCACCAGGCTGCGCCTGGTTTCGAGCTCTGGTTCGGCCGCCGGCCCGTGGTCGACGCTAACCTCCGGCAACTCGTCATCGATGATATGGGGACGCACGCATGATGATTGTCGGATTGACCGGATCGATGGCAATGGGCAAGTCGACAACGGCGCAGATGTTCCGCGAGTTCGGGGTGCCGGTCAACGACGCCGATGAAGTGGTGCACGCGCTTTATCGCGGCGAAGCCGTCGCACTGGTCGAAGCCGCCTTTCCGGGAACAGTCAGGGACGGGGCGATCGATCGCGCCGAACTGTCCCGCCAGTTGTTGGCAACACCGGAAAGGCTACGCGAACTCGAAAACATCGTGCATCCGCTCGTTCGCCAGAAAGAACGCGAGTTCCTCGACAGGAATGCTGCGGCTGAGGTGCCCTTCGTCGTGCTCGATATTCCGTTGTTGTTCGAGACGGGCGCCGAGGCGCGGGTCGATAAAGTGGTCGTGGTTAGCTGCGCGCCCGAGATTCAAAGAGAGCGAGCGATGAAACGCCCCGGCATGACTGAAGAGAAATTTGCTATGATCCTGGCGCGTCAGGTGCCGGACAGTCAGAAGCGTGAACGCGCCGACTATATCATCGATACCAGCGACAGCTTCGACAACACACGCCAACAGGTGAGGGCGATCGTCGATGACCTCACCACGAATGGAGCGCCCGATGCGTGAGATCATTTTCGATACGGAAACGACCGGCCTCGACAATCGCGAGGACAGGGTGATCGAAATCGGTGGCGTCGAGCTGGAAAACCAGTTTCCGACCGGCCGTACGCTGCATATCTTCGTCAATCCCGGCAATCGCAAGGTTCATCCGGATGCGCTTGCCATTCACGGCATCACCGATGATTTCCTGAAGGACAAGCCGCCTTTTGCCGATGTTGCCCAGCAGATCCTCGACTTCTTCGGCGATGCCCGCTGGGTGGCGCACAATGCCACCTTCGACATGGGCTTCATTAATGCCGAATTCGGTCGCATCGGGTTGCCGGTCATTGCCGGCGAACGGGTGACGGATACGCTAGCGCTTGCTCGCCGGAAGCACCCGATGGGCCCGAACTCGCTCGATGCGCTTTGCCGTCGTTACGGCATCGACAATTCTCATCGCGCCAAGCACGGCGCGCTTCTCGACTCCGAGCTTCTTGCAGAAGTCTATATCGAGATGCTCGGCGGTCGTCAGGCCGCCTTGGGTCTGGTGTCGAGCAACAAGGTCGCGGGACAAACCGTCGCACACGACGATGCGCCGATCGTCATTGCGCAGCGCCCAAGGCCTTTGCCGAACCGATTGTCCGAAGCGGATGAGGAGGCTCATGCCGCGCTGGTTGCGAAGCTGGGGCCCAAGGCAATCTGGGCCAAATACGATCTGCAGGAATGAAAAAAGCCCGGCTCGACCGGGCTTTTTACTAATAATTGCGATCCAGACCGAACAAGATCAGTTGGCGGTCTCGTTGGTGTTCGACACCTGAGAACGGACCTTTTCTTCGGCCATGCGCTGGGCGAACATCTGAGCGAAATCGATCGGGTCGATCATCAGCGGCGGGAAGCCGCCGTTGCGGGTCGCGTCGGCAACGATCTGGCGCGCGAACGGGAACAGCAGGCGCGGGCATTCGATGAACAGCAGCGGCAGCATGTGTTCCTGCGGGAAGCCGGCAACACGGAAAACGCCGCCGTAGGAAAGTTCGACGTTGAACAGAACGCGCTCACCGTCCTTGGCTTCCGCGTTCAGCGAGAGAACGACATCGAAATCGTTCTCGGCAAGCGGATTGGCGTTGACGTTGACGTTGATGTTGATCGACGGCGCATTGTCACGGGCCTGCAGCGAACGCGGTGCGCCCGGGTTCTCGAACGAGAGATCCTTGACATACTGGGCGAGGATGTTGAGCGACGGGCTCTGCTGCGCGCTGCCGTTGCCGTTGGATGCGGTATCAGTCGTCATAAGGGTTTCCTCGACTTCAATTCGGTGAGGCCATCTAGCATTTCGTCATAGGGCTTACAACCCTGCGCCACAGGCCTTTGCTATTGCCGCCGGCGCTCTTCGGACGGGTTTGGTTCGTCATCATCGGTCCTTGAGAACTCGCCTTCGCCAAGGTCGATGACGCGCGGTTGGGCGCGCTCTTCCGGTGAATGGCTCGGTCCGCGCCAGGACTGGCTCGAGGCAGCGGTTACAATCGTCATTTTTGACCTCAGATAGCCGGCCACGGCCTGCCGGACAGGCGGCACAAATAAAAACAGACCGAAGATGTCGCTGATGAAGCCGGGCACGATCAACAACAGGGCTGCGACGAACATCAAGGCACCGCCGAGGACCTCGCGGCCGGGATCGCTGCCAGTGCGCGTTGCTTCCTGCATGCGCCTGATCATGGCGAAACCCTGGAAGCGAAGGAGGACGACCCCGGCGATTGCGCTCGACAGAACGAGCAGCAGCGTCATCGCCAGGCCGATTTCGCGGCCGACGATGACGAAGCCGGCAATCTCGGCAAGGGGCAGTCCAAGAACGACCAGGGGAATTAACATTGAGCGCATTAGCGGTGCCTGAAAGGGTCTTCGCATCGTCACCTCCGATCTAAGGGTGCGACAACGCTGTTTGAATGATCTATCCTTGCGGACTATATGGAATAGCTACGAGAAATTCTAACAGCGGTTTCAGGTGGAAATGGGCTCTTTCGACTTCATCACGTTTTTTTTCTTGATCGCCGCAGTGGTCATTTTCCTGCAGTTGCGCAGCGTTCTCGGTCGCCGGACCGGCAGCGAGCGGCCACCGTTTGATCCCTATTCTCCGAGAGACATGAGTCAGGGGCCTGAAAAGGCCGACAATGGCAAGGTCGTCCAGCTGCCGCGCCGCGACAATGTCGAGGACGATTCGGCCCGCTATGCCGCGATTGACGCCTTTGCCAAGGCGGGGACGCCGCTCAACGATCAGCTCCGTTCGTTGACCGACGCCGACACCGGCTTCGACCCGAAGGAGTTCGTCAACGGGGCGAAGATGGCCTACGAGATGATCGTTATGGCTTTTGCCGACGGCGACCGAAAGACGCTGAAGAACCTGTTGTCGCGCGAGGTCTATGAAGGCTTCGACGCCGCGATTGCCGAGCGCGAGCGCAAGGGCGAGGTGGTGAAATCTACCTTCGTCGGCATCGAGAAGGCCGACATCATCCACGCCGAGGTCAAGGACAGCGAAGAAAACATCACGGTCCGGATCGTCAGCCAGTTGATCTCGGCGACCTACGACAAGCAGGGCGCCATCATCGATGGAGACGCGGAGTCGGTGGCCGAAGTCAACGATCTCTGGACTTTCTCGCGCGACATTCGTTCACGTGATCCGAATTGGAAGCTGATCGCTACCGAATCCGAAAACTGATCGGAAGGGGCGACCATGACGCTTCGACTTGAGCCTGTCACCTTCTCCGATCTACCGGGGTGGCAGGACGACGATCCAACGGCGGTGATCGACGCGCTGCGCCGCTGTCACCACCATGTCTCGACGGCAAAGCCTTACCGCACCGGTTCGCTGGGCATTTCTGTCGATGATTTGGTGCCCGCGTTTTCGGCTGCAAGCGCAGATGTTGCCGACGCGGCTGCAGCCCGCGCATTCTTCGAGCAACAGTTCGTCGCCTTCAGGATCAGGCCGGAAAACGCCAAGACCGGTTTCGTGACGGCGTTCTACGAGCCCGAGATCGACGTGCGAGCGACACCCGACGAAGTCTTCCGCTATCCGATCTATCGGCGCCCAATCGATCTCGTCGACGTCGACGACACCAACCGGCCGGCCGATATGGATCCCTATTTCGCCTTCGGCCGGCTGCATGACGGCGTGGTTGGCGAATATCCCGACCGTCGCGCGATCGATGAGGGCTTTCTGGCGGGGCGCGGTCTGGAGATTGCCTATGCCAGATCCAAGGTCGATGTGTTCTTCGTCCACGTCCAGGGTGCTGCCCGGCTCGTCTATCCCGACGGTTCGCGCCGGCGCATCACCTATGCCGCCAAGACCGGTCATTATTTTTCCCCGATCGGAAAGCTGCTGATCGATCGCGGCGAGATCGATGCCGCCACCGTGTCGATGATGAGCATCCGGGGTTGGCTCGCCGCCAATCCGGATAAGATCGACGAGGTACTTTGGCACAATCGTTCCTTCATCTTTTTCCGCGAGGCGGACGTCGAAGACGAGCGGCTGGGGCCGGTCGCTGCCGCCAAGGTTTCGCTGGAGCCGGGACGATCGCTTGCCGTCGATCGGCTGATCCATACCTTCGGCGTGCCGTTTTTCATCTCAAGCGACAGCCTGACGCGTCTCGATGCCGGGCGGCCGTTTCGGCGGCTGATGCTGGCGCTTGACACCGGATCGGCGATCGTCGGCCCGGCCCGCGGCGACATCTTCACCGGATCCGGTGACAGGGCGGGCGAGCTTGCGGGTGCGGTTCGCAACGAAGCCGATTTCTACATCTTCATCCCTCGTGCGGCCGCGGCAAGATACGGCAATGGCTAGGGGCAAGAAGCTTTCGGCCGAAGAGCGGATCCTCTGGGGAAAGGTGGCACGCACGACCAGGCCCATGCCTGGCCGTCTCGACGATCTCCGGGAATTCCTCGGCGAGGATGTTCCGGCCGAGCCCAAGGACGAGCCGCAGAAGACGCAGGCCACGGCCTCGCCGAGTGGTGCCGACGACCAGCAGGGAATTACCCTCAGCAAGACCGCGAACGGCAGACACCACTATCCGCTTGAAAAGCCGGTCAAGCGCAAGCTGTCGAAGGGGCACCTCGCGCTTGAAGCGCGGATCGATCTCCACGGCATGATCCAGAGCGAGGCCCATGGCTTCCTCCTGCATTTTCTTTTGAGAGCGCATGAGCGCGGGCTGCGCCACGTTCTTGTCATCACCGGCAAGGGAACGTCGATCGGCAGCGACGGCGCCTTGAAGCGTGCCGTGCCGCTCTGGTTTTCGCTGCCGGAGTTCCGGCCATTGATCTCGAGCTACGAGCCCGCGGCCCGCAATCATGGCGGCGATGGTGCGCTGTATGTCCGCCTGGCGCGCAGCAAGGGAAGCACGACGTGACCCCCTTTGGCGTGGCGGTGCGCGCGTTGCGGCGCAAGAAGGGGGTGTCGCAGAAGCAGATGGCCGCGGCGATCGGCGTCTCTGCCGCCTATCTCTCAGCGCTCGAACATGGAAAGCGCGGCGCGCCGAGCTTCGATTTTCTGCAAAGGGTCGCCGGCTATTTCAATGTCATCTGGGACGATGCCGAGGAATTGTTCCAGATCGCCCAGGTCTCCGCGCCGAAAGTGGTGCTGGATACGTCCGGGCTGGCGCCGGAATACACGGCCTTCGCCAACCGCTTGAGAGGGCAAATCCGCTATTTGTCCATCGACACGATCCGCGCCCTGGAAGATGTTTTGGAAAAAGCCACATTTCCTGCTAATGACAGGGGATGAACAGCTGTTTTCCGGCCGCTGCGCGCGGTCCGGGATTTGGAACCGTGGACAAATTTTCTATAGTCCGCGAGGCGTCCGAGACGTGATTCGCAACGAATCACCCCGTCCGAAGAACCTGGAAAGACCCGAAGCCGAATGACCGATATTCCTGAAACCGATACCGGCGCCGCCGCCGAATATGGTGCCGACTCCATCAAGGTGTTGAAGGGCCTGGATGCCGTACGCAAGCGGCCGGGC
This sequence comes from Ensifer sp. Root31, assembly GCF_001424825.1. Lineage (NCBI taxonomy): Bacteria > Pseudomonadati > Pseudomonadota > Alphaproteobacteria > Hyphomicrobiales > Rhizobiaceae > Ensifer > Ensifer sp. Root31. The sequence continues at coordinate 54,558 of NZ_LMCO01000009.1, forward strand.
ATGTATATCGGCGACACCGACGACGGCTCCGGTCTGCATCACATGGTGTACGAGGTGGTCGACAACGCCATCGACGAGGCTCTCGCAGGCCACGCCGATATCGTCACGGTGACGCTCAATGCCGACGGCTCGGTGACGGTAACCGACAACGGCCGCGGCATCCCGACCGACATCCACAAGGAAGAGGGCGTCTCGGCGGCCGAGGTCATCATGACGCAACTCCACGCCGGCGGTAAGTTCGACCAGAATTCCTACAAGGTTTCCGGCGGTCTGCACGGCGTTGGCGTTTCGGTGGTCAACGCGCTGTCCGTCATGCTGCGGTTGAAGATCCGCCGTGCGGGCAAGATCCATGAGATGAGCTTCACCCACGGCGTGGCTGACAGCCCGCTGAAGGTGATCGGCGACGCCGGCACCGATACCGGCACCGAAGTGACGTTCCTGCCGAGCACAGACACCTTTACCAAGACGGACTTCGACTACGGCACGCTCGAGCATCGCCTGCGCGAACTCGCCTTCCTGAATTCCGGCGTGCGCATCGTCCTGACCGACAAGCGCCATTCGGACGTGCGCCAGGACGAGATGATGTATGACGGCGGCCTTGAAGCCTTCGTTGCCTATCTCGACCGGGCCAAGAAGCCGCTCGTGCAGAAGCCGGTTTCGATCCGCGGCGAAAAGGACGGTATCACCGTCGAAGTCGCGATGTGGTGGAACGACAGCTACCACGAGAACGTGCTCTGCTTCACCAACAACATTCCGCAACGCGACGGCGGCACGCACATGGCCGGTTTCCGCGGTGCGCTGACCCGGCAGATCACCTCCTATGGCGAAAGCTCTGGTATCACCAAGAAGGAAAAGGTCACGCTGACCGGCGACGACTGCCGCGAAGGCCTGACCGCCGTTCTCTCGGTCAAGGTGCCGGATCCGAAGTTCTCATCGCAGACCAAGGACAAGCTGGTTTCCTCGGAAGTTCGTCCGGTGGTCGAAAGCCTCGTCAACGAAGCCTTGAGCACCTGGCTGGAGGAGCATCCCTCCGACGCCAAGATCCTTGTCGGCAAGGTCGTCGAAGCGGCCGCCGCACGCGAGGCGGCGCGCAAGGCACGCGAACTGACGCGCCGCAAGGGCGCGCTCGACATCTCCTCGCTGCCGGGCAAGTTGGCGGACTGCTCCGAACGCGATCCGGCAAAATCCGAAGTCTTCCTGGTGGAGGGTGATTCGGCAGGCGGTTCGGCCAAGCAGGGACGCTCGCGCGAAAACCAGGCGATCCTGCCGCTGCGTGGCAAGATCCTGAACGTCGAACGCGCGCGTTTCGACAAGATGCTTTCGAGCCAGGAAATCGGCACGCTGATCACCGCGCTCGGCACATCGATCGGTAAAGACGAGTTCAACGCCGACAAGCTGCGCTACCACAAGATCATCATCATGACGGACGCCGACGTCGACGGCGCCCACATCCGCACCCTGCTGCTCACCTTCTTCTTCCGGCAGATGCCGGAGCTGATCGAGCGCGGCCACCTCTATATTGCCCAGCCACCGCTTTATAAGGTGACGCGCGGCAAGTCCGCCCAGTACCTGAAAAACGAGCAGGCGCTGGAAGATTACCTGATCTCGATGGGCCTCGAGGAAGCTACGCTGGAGCTTGCTTCCGGTGAGGTTCGCGCCGGTCAGGACCTGCGCGAAGTCATCAACGATGCGTTGCGCGTGCGTAACCTGATGGATGGTCTTCACTCGCGCTACAATCGTTCGATTGTCGAACAGGCAGCCATTGCCGGCGCCTTGAATGTCGAACTCAACGGCCAGCGCGAACAATACGAGCAGGTCGCGATCGAAGTGGCGCGCAGGCTTGATGTGATCGCCGAAGAGACTGAACGCGGCTGGACCGGAGCGGTCACCGCCGAAGGCGGTCTCAAGCTTGAACGCATGGTTCGTGGCGTCAAGGAAGTCGCCATCCTCGATATGGCGCTGATCGGCTCGTCCGACGCCCGCCACATCGACCAGCTGACATCGAAGCTCAAGGAGATCTATTCCGCGCCTCCGGTGCTTCGCCGCCGCGATGGTGGGCAAGATATCAGCGGCCCGCGCGCGCTTCTGGATGCAATCTTCGCAGCAGGCCGCAAGGGTCTGTCGATGCAGCGTTACAAGGGTCTTGGCGAGATGAATGCCGAGCAGCTCTGGGAGACGACGCTCGATCCGAACGTGCGTTCGCTGCTGCAGGTTCGGGTGAACGACGCGACGGACGCGGATGGCCTGTTCTCGCGCCTGATGGGCGACGAGGTCGAGCCGCGCCGCGACTTCATCCAGGAAAACGCGCTGAGCGTCGCCAACCTCGATATCTGATCGCAATACGATCAGCCGCACTTCTAATGATCCCGGTGCCGCAAGGCACCGGGATCTTTTTTGTCTGGAGTGTCTCCGGCTTAAACTGAGACGCAGAAACGCTCTATCTCTTTGTTTTTGCGCACTTCCTGGCGGAAGACCGTTCCGCACCTTTCTTGGAAAGGCTCTATTCCCCCTTGAACCGGCCTTCGAAGGCCAGTTCGGCAAGCGGCTTGCGTTGGCTCGGCTTTTCCCGCTCACGCAGATCGTCCGGAAGCGTCGAGGGGTCGGCAAGCCGGCCGATTGCTACCGCCGCCTCGACCCGGTAGTGCGCGGGCACGCCAAGGCTCGTCATCGCCTTGTCGCGATCAATGCCCGCCATTGCATGCGCGTGCCAGCCGGCAGCGGTTGTCTGGAGCGCAAGGCTGAACCAGGCGGCGCCGGTGTCGAAGGCATGGGTGTAGGCGGCCCGCATCTCGCCGGTGGCTGCCTGCGTGTGCGTCTTGGAGATAACGATCACCAGGGCTGCGGCATGCTTCGCCCAGCGCTGATTGCTCTCGTTGAGAATATCCAGCAGGCGCGCGAAATGCTCGGTGCCGCGGCGGGCATAGACGAACCGCCAGGGTTGGCTGTTGCTCGCCGAGGGTGCCCAGCGGGCGGCTTCGAGCAGTGAGAGCAGTTCTTCTTCGCTGATCTCCTCCTGGGTGAACGCACGTGGCGACCAGCGTTTCAGGAACATGGTGTCGATCGGGTGGTCGGCGGTTCTGTGATTGCTTTCCGTCATGAACATACCTCTTTTATCGTATCGGGAATCCCGTGGGAGGAGCGCGCCGCCGTCGATGACGATTGCCGTCGTTAGCGAGACGTAGGGCGAGATTCGCTGCGGACGCTACATGGGATCGAGGAGCGATGAAACCGGCTTTGCGCGCGGATCGTCGGTCCTTTTGTCGGCCCGATCCGGTGCTAAAACGGAATATGCAGAAACGGCGTTTCGGGTGATTGTCGAGATCGATAAAAAAGTTGTATAAGTTCTGTAGATTTTTCTGAGAGAGGACGCGCGATGACTTTTAAGGACCCGTCACTGTTTCGCCAGGCTGCCTTGATTGGCGGCGAATGGATCGAAGCGGATGCCGCCAATGCGATCGATGTGGTGAACCCGGCAACGGGCGAACTCGTCGGCCGCGTACCGAAGCTTGGAGGCAAGGAAACCAAGGCGGCAATCGAAGCGGCGCGTCTGGCGCAGAAGGGTTGGGCTGCCCGCACCGCCAAGGATCGCGCCGGTGTGCTTCGCCGCTGGTTTGAGCTGATGATCGAGAACAAGGACGATCTCGGCCGCATCCTCACGCTCGAACAGGGCAAGCCGCTGGCAGAGGCGACCGGCGAAATCGTCTATGGCGCCAGCTTCGTCGAATGGTTTGCCGAAGAGGGCCGTCGCATCTACGGCGACCTGATCCCAGGCCATCAGCCGGACAAGCGCATCATGGTGATGAAGCAGCCGATCGGCGTCGTCGCTGCGATCACGCCCTGGAACTTCCCCAACGCGATGATCACCCGCAAGGCCGGCCCGGCCTTTGCCGCCGGTTGCGCCATGGTGTTGAAGCCGGCGTCGCAGACGCCGTTCTCGGCCCTTGCCATCGCCGTTCTTGCCGAGCGCGCCGGCCTGCCCAAGGGGCTCTTCAGCGTCGTGACCGGCTCGGCCCGCGAAATCGGTGCCGAAATGACCGCCAATCCGGTGGTGCGCAAGCTGACCTTTACCGGCTCGACCGAGGTCGGCGCCGAGCTCTATCGCCAGAGCGCCGGCACGATCAAGAAGCTCGGGCTGGAACTCGGCGGCAATGCGCCGTTCATCGTCTTCGACGACGCCGATCTCGATGCGGCCGTGGAAGGCGCATTGATCGCCAAGTTCCGCAACAACGGCCAGACCTGCGTCTGCGCTAACCGTATCTACGTGCAGGACAAGGTCTATGATGCCTTCTCCGACAAGCTGGCGGCGGCCGTTGCCAAGCTCAAGATCGGCAATGGTCTCGACCAGGGCGTCATCCTCGGCCCGCTGATCGACAAGGCGGCACTGGAGAAGGTGGAAGAGCATATCGCCGATGCCACCGCCAAGGGCGCGCGCGTCATCCAGGGCGGCAAGCGCCATGCGCTCGGCGGCACCTTCTTCGAAGCAACGGTTCTGGCCGATGTCACCCAGGCGATGGCAGTCGCCCGCGAGGAAACCTTCGGCCCGGTCGCGCCGCTGTTCCGCTTCAAGGATGAGGCCGATGTCGTCGAACAGGCCAATGACACCGAGTTCGGGCTGGCCTCCTATTTCTATGCCAAGGATCTGGCGCGGGTGTTCCGCGTGGCCGAGGCGCTGGAATACGGCATGGTCGGCGTCAACACCGGGCTGATCTCCACGGCGGAAGCACCGTTCGGCGGCGTCAAGCTCTCGGGCCTCGGCCGCGAAGGTTCGAAGTACGGGATCGAGGAGTTTACCGAGATCAAATATGTCTGCCTCGGCGGCATCGCCTGACGCATTTGCAGTCCGATACAATCTGATCGCGAAACCGGCCGGAAAGCTCTGGCCGGTTTTTTCGTTTGCCGGTACAGAAGTTGACGTCGTGAAAAGAGGAGATGACGCGATGCCGGCACCAACCAACCCCTTCAAGGCCGCCCTTCGCGAGCAGCGCTTTCAACTCGGGCTTTGGGTCGCGCTGGCGAGCCCCTATGCGGCCGAAGTCGTCTCCAACAGCGGTTATGACTGGCTGTTGATCGACGGCGAGCATGCGCCCAACGACCTGCCGCTGTTGTCGGCGCAGTTCCGGGCAGTGACGGCATCCGCCAGCCACCCGATCGTTCGCCTTCCTGTCGGCGATACCGCGCTGATCAAGCAGATCCTCGATGTCGGCGTCCAGACGCTGCTGATCCCGATGGTCGAAAGCGCCGAGCAGGCCAGGGAACTTGTTCGAGCAACCCGCTATCCGCCGCATGGCATTCGCGGTGTCGGCGCGGCACTGGCGCGTGCATCGCAATTCGGCCGGATAGCCGACTATCTCCACACCGCAAATGACCAGATCTGCCTTCTCTTGCAGATCGAGAGCCGCGCCGGCCTGGCGGCGATCGATGAGATTGCCGCTCTTGAAGGCGTCGACGGCCTGTTCATCGGACCGTCGGATCTCGCCGCGGATATGGGCTATCTCGGCAGCCCAGGACACCCGGATGTACGGGCGGCGATTGTCGATGCCTTCGCGCGCATCGACAAGGCCGGAAAAGCGCGCGGAATCATGACGCTCGATCTCGCGCAGGCACGCGAGTATCGCGATCTCGGGGCCGATTTCATGGCGATCGGCACCGATGTCACATCCCTGGTTCGGGCGACACAGGCGCTGCGCCAGGAATTTACCGACGAGCAGGGGCATAAACCCGACAAGCTGGAATCCGGCTACTGATCGCAGATCGCGCTGAGCATCGGCATGGCAACTTCAGGGCTCCAGCGCCGGAGCTCGGCAATCCGTCGCACGATCTTTTCAGTGTGATGGTTGGCGATATCGCCCATGCGATGGTCAAGGAACGGATTTCGGAAGCGGTCGAGCGTCGTTGCGACATAGGCACTCGCCTGTCGCCCGAGGCCCTTGGCGGCAAAGGCAGGAACGACTTCTTGTGCGTAGATATCCTCGAGCCGCCTGGCGACGTCCGCATCGGCAAGGATCTGCCGGACTGTTTCGTCGGGATCGCGGCCCTGCCTCAGCCAGATATCCGCGAGCACCGTGTGGCCGAGGTTGAGGATATGAAGCTTCAATTTTTCGTAGTGCGTCAGGTCGTCGACCAGTATCACGCATTCGTGCGCGCAAGGCGCTCTCAACCCCCGCTGTTTCTCGATCGCCCATAAAGCGTAGGGTTCGGCCACGGCGCCGGCGGGCTCGATCGGTTCCGAGACGATCCGGTCCACCAGCGTGTTGGCCCAGATTATCGCGTTCGCCAGCCAGAACACGAATTGCGGGTCGCCGAGGCGCTCGCGCGCGAGCTCCAGCACGATGGCTTTCAGCACGTCGCCATTGCGCGACACCAGTTCGCACGGAAGGATGGTCAGCGGTTTGCCGCCGGCATCGAAGCGGGCTTTCAAAAGCAGGAGAAGTTTGCCGGGAAAAGACAGCGGCACGTATGTCGACAGGTCGTCGCCGGAAACGTCGTAGCCGGTATCACCGGTGTTCGAGATCAGGAATTCGGCCTCGTCCGCCACGATATGGCAAACAGCATCCCAGTTGTCGTTTGTTGACACGGCCCGGACGACGCTCTTGACCCGCTCGATCTTGTCCACCGGCTTGCCGTCGGCAAGGCCACGGATCATCACGGGATAACCATCGGGTTGCGTCAGTGCCACCAGGCGTCCCGACCGTTCCGCTGAGCCGGTCGTCTGTACCACCGTGATCCGCCCCGGTGCTTCCTGCCTTTCCAGCGCCTCGCTGATGAAGAGATCGGCATGCGCCTGAAGAAAGCGGCTCGTTCCAAACTGCACAAATGGGGTCTTCATGCCGGTGCTCCGGTAGCTGGCTATGGAATGGATTGCAGCAGGGTCTCGCGTGCCGAGCGCAGGTGTCGCCGGCAGGCTTCCTCGGCACGTTTTGGATCGTGAGACCTGAGCGCTTCGATGTAAGCAAGGTGCTCTTCAAGCGCGCGCGCATTTCGCTGCCGCGCGTTGGTCTTGTTCCATTGGTAGTGATAGTGGAACACGATCGAGATGATGTCGTAGAAATCGACGATGAAACGATTGCTCGACGACTTGTGCACCAGGAGGTGGAAGCGCTCGTCGAGTTCGGAGAATTCCTTGTAGCGGTTGTCGATGTCGGCCAGGATTTCGTGGTGCAGCGCCTCGATCCTGTTCAGCTCCTGCCAGGCCGGATGGCTGTCCGGCAGCGCAACGAAACTTGCAGCCGAGCGAAGCTCGAACATCTCGCGGACCTCGGTCAGTTCCAGCGCAAACTCGCGGGTGAAACCTTTGAGGATCCAGTGGCTGTTCGGTCGCTTCTCGATCAGCCCGAACCGGCTGAAGCGGATCAGGAACTCCCGCACGCTCGTGGTACCGGCGCCGATCTCGCGTGCCAGCTCCAGTTCGTTGATCTGCATGCCAGGCTCGGCGCCGCCGGCCAGAATCCGGCGCATGAAGCTGCGCTCGATGATCTCGGCCAGCGAATCCGTTTCCTCCGTCGGGAAATAGTCGTCCGGTTGCGGCTGGCGCAGCACGATCTTCTTGCGCTTGTCCCAGGTGATCAGCTTCGCCTCTTCGAAGCGGCGGAGAATGGCACGCACCGTCGTCCGGCTCACGCCGAGCACCTGACCGAGTTCCGGCTCGGAGGGCAGGGAAGATGTCTCCGCCAGCACTTTCAGGCAGCGGTTATAGGCATCCTTGAAGACGGTGTTCTGTTTTGCCATTGCCAGGATCCGGACGGTTGGGGTTGCGCGAGCGATGAGCCGCTGATCGGAAGATCAGCTTTCGTCGGCCGCCGATCTAACCTGCCGGCGCGCGCTTGTCTTTGGCTCTCGCACCAAAATCATGACGTTTCTCCCCTGTTGCTGCTGTGCCTGCGGGCGGGCGGCGCTGTCTCGTTTCATAATACCCATTGACGGCGATCTGTCTATTGTGGATAAAAGACAAATAGACCCTTCTCAAAATCGCAGCAGTTTTCACGGAGAAATTCAGAGTGTCTGTGCCGTCTTCAATCCTTCTGGCTCCTGAGGACAATGTGGCCGTGGCGACGTTGGCAATCGCTGCCGGCGAGGCCCTGCCGGGCGGAGTTCGCACCGCCACGAAGATCGATCTGGGGCACAAGGTCGCCATACGGCGGATTCGTGCGGGCGACCCCGTGGTCAAATATGCCCAGGCGATCGGACGCGCGACCAGCGATATAGAAGCCGGCGAGCATGTCCATTCCCACAACCTCTCCTTCGATCAGGATCGCTTGGCCATCAGTCCACAAGGCGCGCCGGAAGAGGCGAGCGCCGCCGACAGGGCGCGCACCTTCATGGGCTATCGGCGCAAAGACGGACGGGCGGCGACGCGCAACTATATCGGCATCATTGCCAGCGTGAACTGTTCCACCACCGTCTGCCGGGCAATCGCCGAGGAGGCCAACAGACGCATCTTGCCGAAATATGATGGCATCGACGGATTCGTGCCGATCGTGCATGACCAGGGTTGCGGCATGTCTTCGACCGGCGACGGCATGATGAACCTGCACAGGACCTTGGCGGGCTACGCGCGCCACGCCAATTTCGGCGGGGTGCTGATGGTCGGGCTCGGCTGCGAGGTCAACCAGTTGACGCTTTACGGGCAGAGCGGAGCCGGGCAGGAAAAGCGCCACTTCAACATCCAGGAGGCCGGCGGATCCCGACGCTCGGTCGAGCGTGCACTCGGCATCCTCGATGAAATTGCCGAGGAAGTCGGCAGGCAACGTCGCGTCGCCATTCCGGTCAGCGAAATCATCGTCGGTCTGCAATGCGGCGGCTCGGACGGGCTGTCTGGCATCACCGCTAACCCGGCGCTGGGAGCGGCGGTGGATATCCTGGCGGCTGCCGGTGGTACCGCCATCCTTTCCGAAACGTCAGAAATCTACGGCGCCGAACATCTGTTGCGCAGCCGTGCCGCCAGCGCGGCGGTCGCCGCAAAGCTCGACGGGCTGATTGTCTGGTGGGAAAACTACGTCGCGCTGCATGGTGCATCGCTCGACAACAATCCTTCGCCGGGCAACAAACGCGGTGGCCTCACAACCATTCTGGAGAAGTCGCTGGGTGCGGTCGCCAAGGGCGGGCGCTCACCGCTCAATGCGGTTTACGGCTATGCCGAACGCGTCACTGAACACGGGCTCGTCTTCATGGATACGCCCGGCTACGATCCGGTGTCGGCGACCGGCCAGGTGGCCGGCGGAGCCAATGTCATCGCCTTTACCACCGGCCGCGGCAGTTGTTTCGGCTGTCGGCCGGCACCGTCGATCAAGCTGACCAGCAACACCGCGCTGTTCCGCGCGATGGAAGAAGACATGGACATCGATTGCGGCGTGATCGCATCCGGCGAGGCGACGATCGCCGACCTCGGTCGCGAGATCTTCGATCTCATCATCGATACCGCTTCGGGAAAGAAGACCAAGAGCGAACTCTTCGGCTACGGCGACAACGAATTCGTGCCCTGGCATCTCGGGGCAACACTCTGATGATGTGAGCTTGCGCATCCTAGGAGGGAGGAGACAGGGAATGCAGACGAGAAAGATCGGTCGAACCGACCTGCCGGTGACCGAATACAGCTTCGGCGCCGCCGGACTTGGGGGGCTCTACCGCGAATGCACGCGCGAAGCGGCGATCGAAACGCTGGACGCCGCTTGGGGCTCTGGTTTGCGCTATTTCGACGTCGCACCCTATTACGGGCTCGGTCTTGCAGAGCGGCGGGTCGGCGATTTCCTGCGCGACAAGCCGCGCGGTGACTATGTGCTGTCCACCAAGGTCGGACGGCTGCTGCATCCCGTGCCTGAAGGCGCCGTGCCGGACTATTCCTACGTCAAGGCGCTGAACTTCGACGTGCGTTACGACTACAGCTACGATGCCATCATGCGTTCGGTGGAATTCAGCTATGCGCGCCTCGGCCTCAATCGCATCGATATCCTCTATGTCCATGATATCGGCGTCTACACGCACGGTGTCGCCCGCAACGCCGTCTATCTCAGGCAATTGCTGGATTCCGGCCTTAAGGCGCTGGAGGAACTAAAGGCTGGTGGCGTGATCGCGGCCTATGGGCTTGGCGTCAACGAGGTTCCGGTTTGCCTGGAGGTGATGCGCCGTGCCGACATCGACTGCATCCTGCTTGCGGGGCGCTATACGCTGCTTGATCGTTCCGCAGTCGCCGAACTCCTGCCGCTCTGCGAGACAAAGAAGACGTCGCTGATCGTCGGCGGTGTGTTCAACTCGGGCATCCTGGCGACTGGCCCGGTCGATGGCGCGCATTTCGACTATATGCGAGCAAATGCCGAGGTGCGCGAAAAGGTCGGCGCGATGGAACGCATTGCCCGGGAGCGTGGTGTGCCGTTGGCCGCTGCCGCCATGCAGTTCCCGCTCGACAATCCGGTGGTTGCCTCGGTCCTGCTTGGGACAGCGAAACCGGAAAGCTTGAGGCGCAACATCGATGCGCTGCGGCATCGTATGTCAAAGGACGATTTCTCGGCTTTCGAGCCCTACACGCTTGTGGCGCCGGAGCTTGGATTGGAGGCAGTCCGGGCCTGATGCTTGAGGGTGCCGAGCCCGCGGGTCCTTGCAGGCACAACCCGAATTTCACATAACGAAACGTAATCTGGGAGGAGACAGTGCAGTCACGTAAATCGCAGCAACGACTGCTTGCAAAGCGGACAGCGTTGTATTAGCGTTTCAATATGTTTTTTATCGATAAAAGATCGATATGCAAGCACCTGGCGAATCGATCTCCATAAGGTGGAACGAGGTGCACTGAGAGGAGAACCCCAATGAGCATAGCCAAGCACATTCTTTCCCGCCGTGCCTTCACTGCCCTGGCCGGCGCGACGATGATCGCCGCGATGGCACCCGTCGCGTCCTTCGCGCAGGATGTCACGATCCCGATCATCGTCAAGGATACCACGTCCTTCTACTGGCAGATCGTGCTGGCCGGTGCGCGCGCGGCCGGCAAGGATCTCGGCGTCCACGTTCCCGAGCTCGGCGCCCAGTCCGAATCCGATATCAACGGTCAGATCAGCATCCTCGAAAACGCCGTTGCCGGTTCTCCGGCTGCCGTGGTGATCTCACCAACCGAGTTCAAGGCGCTGGGCAAGCCGATCGACGAAGCTGCCAAGGCGGTTCCGATCATCGGCATCGACTCCGGCGCCGATTCCAAGGCGTTCTCCTCGTTCCTGACGACCGACAACGTTCAGGGTGGCAGGATCGCGGCCGATGGTCTGGCTGCAGCGATCAAGGAAATGTCGGGCAAGGAAGAAGGCGATATCGCCATCATCACCAGCCTGCCGGGCGTCGGTTCGCTCGATCAGCGCCGCGAAGGCTTCCTCGACCAGATCAAGACGAAATATCCGGGCTTCAAGGTCGTGGCCGACAAATATGCCGATGGCCAGGCAACCACCGGTCTCAACATGATGACCGACCTGATCACCGCCAACCCGAATCTCGTCGGCGTCTTTGCCTCCAACCTGATCATGGCACAGGGTGTCGGCCAGGCGATTGCCGAAAACAAGCTCGGCGACAAGATCAAGGTGATCGGCTTCGATAGCGACGAGAAGACTGTCGGCTTCCTCAAGGAAGGCGTGCTGGCCGGCCTGGTCGTTCAGGATCCCTACCGCATGGGTTATGATGGCGTGAAGACGGCGCTTGCGGTCTCGAAGAAGGAGAAGGTCGAAGCCAATGTCGATACCGGCGCCAATCTGGTGACCAAGGCCAACATGGCTGAACCGAAGATCGACGCACTGCTGAACCCGAAGGTCAATTGACGGCAATCGGCGGCAGGCGCGAGCATTGCCTGCCGCCGAGAATACGGTTGCCAGCGGCCGGATACGAGGACCGGCCGCTGGCAGTCTGTGCGATTGGGAGGAGTGCGCAGATGCCAGGTCTCGATGAGGTCAGCGATAACAAGAGCGACGGTTTGAGGACGGCTGCCCGCCACCCAGTGCCGAGGGGCGAACCGATCCTGGAAATGCGCGCGCTTCAGAAGAAATATGGCGCCGTCGAAGCGTTGAAGCCCGCCTCCATCACCTTTCTATCAGGAGAAGTTCACGCCATCGTTGGTGAAAACGGTGCCGGAAAATCGACACTGATCAAGCTTTTGACCGGCGTCATCCGGCGCACGTCTGGCGAAGTCTATTGGTGCGGCAAGCCGGTCCAGCTCGACAATCCTCAAGAAGCGATTGCGCGCGGAATCAACGCCGTGCATCAGGAGGTGGTGCTATGCCCGCACTTGAGCGTCGCCGCCAACATGTTCCTCGGCGACGAGATCAACAGCGCCGGCCTGATGCGCAAGCGCGCCATGACCGAGGCGGCCCAGAGCGTCCTTGACGATCTCGGTTTCAACCTGCCGGCCGCGGCGGCGCTCGGCAGCCTGACGATCGGCCAGCAGCAGTTGGTCGCGACCGCTCGCGCCGCCATGCGCGGCACCCAGTTTCTGATCTTCGACGAGCCGACCGCCTATCTGACCCGTCAGGAATCCGCGCAACTGTTCCGACTCATTCGCCGGCTACAGGGCGAAGGTGTGACGATCGTCTATATCAGCCACCGCATGGAGGAAGTCTTCGAGCTGGCCGATCGTGTGTCGGTGCTGCGCGACGGCACCCACGTCGGCACGCGAAAGATCGGCGAGACCAACGACGCCGAACTGATCACCCTGATGATCAATCGCACCATCGAGCAGATCTACCACAAGGAACACTTTCCGGCCGGCGAAGTGATCGTCGAGACCCGGGGCTTGAGCGGCCCCGGTTTCGCGGATGTGTCGCTGACCGTTCGCGCCGGCGAGATCGTCGGCCTCTACGGTCTGATCGGTGCCGGACGCAGCGAGTTTGCGCTCGGCCTCTATGGTCGCCATGCATCGACTGCGGGCGAGGTCTACTGGCAGGGGCGCAAGGTCAATATCGCCAACGAGCGGATCGCGATAGACCTCGGCATTGCGTTGGCACCGGAAAGCCGGCGCGATCAGGGCCTCTGCCTCAATCTGCCGATCGGCCTCAACATCAACCTGCCGATCTTCAGTCGGCTGACGCGCGGGCTGACGATCAACCGTCAGAAGGAAATCGAGAATGCGGATCGGCAGATCAGGGATTTGAAGATCAAGACGCCATCGCGCCGCGTGCTTGTCTCGGCGATGTCCGGCGGCAACCAGCAGAAGATCGTCATCGGCAAGTGGCTGAGCCACGGCGCCAAGCTTTTCATCTTCGATGAGCCGACGGTCGGCGTCGACGTCGGCACCAAGGCGGAAATCTACCGGTTGTTCGCCCGGCTTCTGGAAAACGGAGCGGGGATCATCCTGATCTCCTCCTACCTGCCTGAAGTCTACGAACTGTCCGATCGCCTGCACGTGTTTCGCCGGGGACGGCTGGTCGCCAGCCACGACTATCACGCGGCAAGCCACGAGGAAGTGCTGACACAGGCGATCGGTGTCTGATCGCGACAATGACAATCAAGAAGAAGCAGGAGGACGACGATGAGTGCTGATACGGTCGACAGCGGAGCCGGCCCCGCGCCGCGGAAAGGCGTGAGCATCCTGTTCGGGCTCACGCTTCTCGGGCTCCTGCTTTTCCTCTGGCTGCTCTTGGGGCTTGCCACCAACAGTTTCTGGACGCCGAACAACATCAGCAACCTGTTGCGCCAGGGCGCCATGACGGCGATCCTTGCGGTCGGCCAGACCTTCGTCATCATCACTGCGGGCATCGATCTTTCCGTGGGTGCCGTTGTCGGCTTCACCAGCGTGATCGTCGCCTGGCTGCTTGCCGCCGGCGTGCCGCTCTGGATTGCGATCATCCTGACGCTCGCCTTCGGCGTGCTGATCGGCGCCTTCCACGCCTTCGGTATTGTCCGCATGGGTCTGCCGCCGTTCATCATCACGCTTGCAACCCTGACCTCGCTGCGCGGCATCGGACTGTTGATCACCAATGGCTCGACGATCTCGATCACCAACGAGGCCTTCACCAATTTCTCCCGCGCCAACTTCCTCGGGGTACCCAGCCTGTTCTGGATGGTGATCGTGGTGGCGATCCCGGCCTATGTCTTCCTGCACTTGAGCCGCTTTGGCCGCTATCTCTTCGCCGTCGGCTCCAACAGTGAGGCGGCCCGCCTTTCCGGCGTCAACGTGCATCGCACGATCTATCTTGCCTATATCCTGTCCTCGACCTGCGCGGCCTTTGTCGGCCTGCTGCTCGCCTCCCGCATCGGCATCGGCAACGCCACGCAAGCCGAAGGCTGGGAGCTGCAGGCGATCGCCTCGTCGGTCATCGGCGGCACCAGCCTCTTCGGCGCGGTCGGCTCCGTGCACGGCCCGCTGCTTGGCGCCTTCATTCTCGCCACGATCAACAATGGCGCCAACCTGCTCAACGTCAATTCGTTCTGGCAGCGCATTATCACCGGCGTGCTCATCATCGTGATCGTCTATTTTGATCAGCTCAGGCGGCGCGGCGCGCGCTAGGCGCCGGCCCTGACAACATGCGGAAAATGACATGAAAGCCGTCCTCTGCCCGGAACCCGGCCGCCTGGAGATTGTTGAACGCGCGCCCGCGCCCGCCCCATCGGCCGGGTGGGTGCGGGTTGCCGTCAGCCATGTCGGCATCTGCGGCACCGACTACCACATCTTCGCCGGCAAGCACCCGTTCCTGGAATATCCGCGAGTGATGGGGCATGAGATCTCCGCGACGGTAATTGCCAACGGACCGGCGACGACGATCGCGCCGGGAACGCCTGTGGTGGTCAACCCCTACCTTTCCTGCGGCGACTGTGTCGCCTGCCGCCGGGGGAAGCCGAACTGCTGCACGGCGATCAAGGTGCTCGGCGTCCATACCGACGGAGCCTTCTGCGAGGAAATCCTCGTTCCCGAGGGCAATCTTTATCCGGCGATCGATCTGTCGCCAGAGGCGGCAGCGACGGTGGAATTCCTCGCTATCGGCGCCCATGCCGTGCGCCGGGCTGCGGCCCCTGCCGGCGTTCGTGCTCTGGTGATTGGCGCCGGGCCGATCGGGCTTGGAACCGCCATCTTCTCGCGCATCGCCGGCCATGCGGTGACGCTGATGGATACCAGCATCGAACGGCTGGCGTTTGCGACCGACCGGCTCGGTTTCGGTTCCGGCATCGTTGCCGACGAAGCGTGCGTTCGGCGCGTCGCCGAGGCGACCGGGGGCGATGGTTTCGATGTCGTCTTCGATGCCACCGGCCATGGCGGTTCGATGGAGGCTTCCTTCGGCCATGTGGCTCATGGGGGAACACTGGTGTTCGTCAGCGTCGTCAAGGACAGCATCCGTTTCTCCGATCCGGAATTTCACAAGCGGGAAATGACGTTGATCGGCAGCCGTAACGCCACGCGCAAGGATTTCGACCATGTCGTAAATTCGATACGCGAGGGGCTGGTGCCGGTGGAGCGGTTGATCACCCACCGAACGACGATGGACGCGGTGGTCCACGATCTGCCGCGCTGGGCGCATGAGAAGTCGGGCCTGGTCAAGGCGATCGTCCGGATAGCGGCGGCGTGACGACCCGTTCTGCTGCGATGCGAGAAAGCGGATCGGCGGCCAGATATCGAAAGCCGGCCGGAGAAAGTAAGACGCCTTCGCCGAAATCCGCGATTTTTGACGAAAACGCGACTTTTCGGCCAGCCCCGAGCAAGTCCGTTTGTTAATTGTCAGTAATCCGGGCGCATTCTCGCAGAAGTCGCTTGTCTAGAACCGAAACGGGTATACTTGTTGCAGTGCACAAGAAACATGGTAGTCTGGCAGGGATTGCGGACACCAAGACAAACAATCGCAAGCTTGCGTCCGACTGGGAGCGGCGTTGTCGTTGATTGAACCAAGGGGTACGCTTCCTATGTTCTACCAGCTCTATGAATTGAATCATGCCATGATGGCGCCGTGGCGAACGGCGGCGGATGCCATGCGGCTTGCTTTCAGCAATCCGATGAACCCGATCTCGCACACCTATTTCGGCCGCGCGACGGCGGCTGGCCTCGAGGTCTTCGAGCGGTCGACGCGCCGCTACGGCAAGCCGGAATTCGGCCTTCCCGAAACGCTGATCGACGGCGAGCCCGTTGGCGTTCACGAGCGCATCGTCTGGCGCGAGCCGTTCTGCAATCTGATCCATTTCGAGCGCGCGCTTCCCAAGGGGCGGGCTGCCGATCCGAAGGTGCTGATCGTCGCGCCGATGTCGGGCCATTATGCCACGCTCTTGCGTGGAACCGTTGAGGCCCTGCTTCCCCATTCCGACATCTACATCACCGACTGGATAGACGCGCGCATGGTTCCCTTGAGCGAGGGCACCTTCGATCTCGACGACTACATCGACTACGTCATCCAGATGCTGCACTTCCTCGGACCCGACACCCATGTCATCGGCGTCTGTCAGCCCGCCGTTCCGGTGCTTGCCGCCGTCGCCCTGATGGAAGCGGCTGATGATCCGCTGTCGCCGGCGTCGATGACGCTGATGGGTGGGCCGATCGATACGCGCATCAACCCGACAGCCGTCAATCTGCTGGCCAAGGAACGGCCGATCGAGTGGTTCCGCGACAACGTGATCATGCCGGTGCCGTGGCCGCAGCCGGGCTTCATGCGCATGGTCTATCCCGGCTTCCTGCAACTCTCCGGCTTCATGTCGATGAACCTCGACCGGCATCTGATCGCCCATAAGGAATTCTTCGCCCACCTGGTGAAGAACGACGGCGATGCGGCCGAGAAGCACCGGGATTTCTACGATGAATATCTTGCGGTGATGGATCTGACGGCAGAGTTTTACCTGCAGACCGTTCAGGTCGTCTTCATGCAGCATGCCTTGCCCAAGGGCGAGATGATGCATCGCGGTCGCCGGGTTGATACCACGGCGATCAAGAAGGTGGCCCTGCTGACGGTCGAAGGCGAGAATGACGACATTTCCGGTCTCGGCCAGACGAAGGCGGCGCAGACGATCTGCACCAACATCCCCGAGCACATGCGGATGCACTACATGCAGCCGGACGTCGGCCACTACGGCGTCTTCAACGGTTCGCGTTTCCGTCGCGAGATCGCGCCGCGCATCGTCGCCTTCCAGCGCGAGCACGCACGCCACGCAAAGCCGGTAAAGCAGCTGATCAAGGGCGGCAAAACCGCCTGATCCCCGTAAAATGCGGGCTTTTGCCCGCTTAGAGTCAAGGGTTTGTCCGATTCCGGGGAAGGGCGTCTTGTAGTCGAAAGCCCGCCTTCCCACATCGTTTTCACCGGGCCGCAATGGGTGGCCCGGGTGATTGCGAGGAATCCTGAAGATGAACCAATCTGCATTGATCCGTCCGGATTGGACGCCCGCGACCATTGCATTGATGGTGCTCGGTTTCGTGGTCTTCTGGCCTCTCGGCCTGGCCATGCTCGCCTACATCCTCTTCGGCGAGAAACTGAAAACGTTCAAGAAGGACGCCAACAGCACGGTCGATGGCATGTGCTCCGCCTTCAAGCGCGGCAATCGCGCCAACTGGACGCAGCATCATCGCACCGGCAACGTCGCCTTCGATGACTGGCGCCAAGCCGAGCTTACCCGCCTCGATGAAGAGCGTCGCAAGCTCGATGAAATGCGCGAGGAATTCGATTCCTACGTGCGCGAGCTTCGCCGCGCCAAGGACCAGGAAGAGTTCGACCGCTTCATGCGCGAACGCCGCAACGGCGGTTCCGGACCGGTAGCCCCGTTCGAGGCAAACTGAGTGACGAAAAAGACATCCGGTGTTTCACATGAAACGCCGGATGTCGCGATCAGCCATGCGGGCCACGTGTCTCTCTCGATGAGAAAACGGGCCGATCCTTATCGATCATCAGGCGCTTCGATCATCAGGCACTGGCAATTCCCTGGATCGTTGATGCCTTAGGGAATTATGCATTAGCCGAAAAGACCGCGAATCGGATAGAAAGCCGTCATGTTCCCTTCTTTCACGCGGCGGCGCATTCCCCCGGCTCCTGTCGACACGACCCGAGAAATCGAAGTCGCGGGCAAGATGCTTCCGCTAACCATCCGCCAGAATTCGCGCGCCACACGAATGACGCTGCGCATCGAGCCCGGCGGTCGGGCGCTGAAGCTGACGGTTCCGCAAGGGCTGGCCGATCGGGAGGTAAACGCCTTCCTCAACCGCCATCAGGGCTGGTTGATGACAAAGCTGGCGCGGTTTTCCGGCGAAAGCCAACTGGAAGAGGGCGGCTCGATCCTGATCCGCGGTATCGCGCATCGGATCGAAAGGTCAGGAAAAATCAGAGGTTTGACCGAGGCAATCATCGTCGGCGAAGACGCGATATTGCGTGTCAGCGGCGGCGAGGAACATCTGCGCCGCCGCATCGTCGACTTTCTCAAGAAGGAAGCGCGGCACGATCTCGATCGCCTGGTCGCGGTCTATGCCGGCCGGATCGGCCGGCGGCCCAAATCGCTGAGCCTGAAGGACACGCGCAGCCGCTGGGGCTCCTGTTCGGCCGATGGCGCCCTGAGCTTCTCATGGCGCATCGTCATGGCGCCGCCGAAGGTCATCGCCTATCTCGCAGCACACGAAGTCGCGCATCTCCAGGAGATGAACCACGGCCCTCAATTCTGGGCGCTGTGCGAAAAGCTTTGCCCCGACACCAACGATGCCAAGCGCTGGCTAAGGCGCAACGGCACGATGCTGCACGCCATCGACTTCGACTGATTTGCTTTGGAATTAGCCGCGGCTGGGGCCGGCGAGTGCCGCCTGAATTTTCTCGTCTGTCTTGTACTGGCTAAGCGCATAGACCGACCAGATCGCTGCCGGTACCCAGCCGATCAGGGTAATCTGCAGAATGAGGCAGATGATGCCTGCAAAGGGACGGCCGATGGTGAAGAACTGAAGCCAGGGAAGAATGAGGGCAAGCAGCAGACGCATTCGTCTCTCCGTTGTGATAGAATGCATATGGTGAGCGCACGCCGACACCGCAATGCCGCACCCTCTGGACGACGGTGTGCAGGGTGGTTTTTGGCTCGACTCCAGCGACATTTCATGCAAGGTCGCTTCTCATGAAAACCGAAGTGAAGATATGCGGGCTGAAGACCGCGGAAGCGGTGGATCGCGCAGTTGCGCTCGGCGCAACGCACACGGGGTTCATCTTTTTCGCCAAGAGCCCGCGCAACCTGGAACCCGATGACGCTGGCCGCCTGGCGGACAGAATCCGAGGCAAGGCGAAAATCGTCGCCGTGACCGTCAATGCCGACAATGACGATCTCGATGAAATCGTCGCCGCGCTTAATCCGGACATTCTGCAGCTGCATGGCAGCGAGACGCCCGACAGGGTGCTCACCGTCAAGGCGGTCTACGGCCTTCCGGTGATGAAGGCCCTGTCGATCCGCGACGCCGACGATCTGAAAAAGGTCGAGCCCTATATCGGGATCGCCGACCGCTTTCTCTTCGATGCAAAGCCCCCAGCAGGATCGGAATTGCCCGGCGGCAACGGTGTTTCCTTCGACTGGAAGCTGCTCGATGCGCTTGACGGCAGCGTCGATTACATGCTTTCCGGTGGTTTGAACGTAAACAACATCGGTGAGGCCCTGGCGCAGACGCGCGCCCGCGCCATCGATACCTCCTCCGGCGTCGAGAGCGCGCCGGGCGTCAAGGATCTGAAGCTCATGGAATCGTTTTTCGATGCCGTTCGCCAGGCGGAGGCGGTTACGGCACGGTCAGGGAGCAAGACGTGAACGAGGCGCCAAAACTGAATTCCTTCCGGGCGGGCCCTGACGAAGACGGCCGTTTCGGCATTTTCGGTGGCCGCTTCGTTGCTGAAACCCTGATGCCGTTGATCCTCGATCTGCAGGCCGAGTGGGACAAGGCAAAGAACGATCCGGCCTTCAAGGCCGAACTCGACAATCTCGGCGCGCATTATATCGGTCGCCCGAGCCCGCTCTATTTCGCCGAACGGCTGACCGCAGAACTCGGCGGCGCCAAGATCTACTTCAAGCGCGAAGAGTTGAACCACACCGGTTCGCACAAGATCAACAATTGCATTGGCCAGATCCTGCTTGCCAAGCGCATGGGCAAGACGCGCATCATCGCCGAAACCGGCGCCGGTCAGCACGGCGTGGCCTCGGCCACCGTCGCCGCCCGCTTCGGCCTGCCTTGCGTCGTCTACATGGGCGCGACCGACGTCGAGCGTCAGGCGCCGAACGTCTTCCGCATGAAGCTTTTGGGTGCCGAGGTGAAGCCGGTGACCGCCGGCAACGGCACGCTCAAGGATGCGATGAACGAGGCGCTGCGCGATTGGGTTACCAATGTCGACAACACCTATTACCTGATCGGCACGGCTGCCGGTCCGCATCCCTATCCGGAAATGGTCCGCGACTTTCAGGCCGTCATCGGCCAGGAGGCGAAGGAACAGATGCTTGCGGCCGAAGGCCGGCTGCCCGATCTCGTCATTGCTGCCGTCGGCGGCGGTTCCAATGCGATCGGCATCTTCCACTCGTTCCTTGACGACGAAGGCGTGAAGATCGTCGGCGTCGAGGCTGGCGGCAAGGGGCTCGACGGCGACGAGCATTGCGCGTCGATCACGGCCGGTTCGCCGGGCGTGCTCCACGGCAACCGCACCTATCTGCTGCAGGACGGCGACGGACAGATCAAGGAAGGCCACTCGATTTCGGCCGGCCTCGACTACCCCGGCATCGGCCCGGAACACTCCTGGCTCAACGATGTCGGCCGCGTCGAATATGTGCCGATCATGGACCACGAGGCGCTGGAGGCATTCCAGATGCTGACCCGCCTTGAAGGCATCATCCCGGCGCTGGAGCCCTCGCACGCCTTGGCCGAGGTCATCAAGCGTGCGCCGAAGATGGGCAAGGACGAGATCATCCTGATGAATCTCTCCGGTCGCGGCGACAAGGACATCTTCACCGTCGGCAAGATTCTGGGTATGGGGCTATAACGATCATGACCGCACGCATGGACAGAAAGTTCGCCGATGTGGCGTCGGAAGGACGTCCGGTCCTTGTCACCTATTTCATGGGTGGCGACCCCGATTTCGAAACGTCCCTTTCCATCATGAAGGCGCTGCCGAAGGCCGGTGCCGACGTCATTGAACTCGGCATGCCGTTTTCGGACCCGATGGCCGACGGACCGGCGATCCAGCTTGCCGGCCAGCGCGCGCTGAAGGGCGGCCAGACGCTGGCAAAGACGCTGGAGATCGCTCGCCGTTTCCGCGAGGAAGACCAGCGCACGCCGATCGTGCTGATGGGCTACTACAATCCGATCTACATCTACGGCGTCGATCGCTTCCTGACGGATGCTTTGGACGCAGGCATCGATGGCCTGATCGTTGTCGATCTGCCACCGGAGATGGACGATGAACTCTGCATCCCCGCCTTGCAGAAGGGCATCAGTTTCATTCGCCTGGCGACGCCGACGACGGATGACCGTCGTCTGCCGAAGGTTCTCGAAAATACCTCGGGCTTCGTGTACTACGTCTCGATGAACGGCATCACCGGCTCGGCACTGCCGGATCCGTCGTTGATTGCCGGTGCCGTTCAGCGCATCAAGGCCCATACGAAACTGCCCGTTTGCGTCGGTTTCGGCGTCAAGACGGCGGAACATGCAAGAGCCATTGGTGCTTCCGCCGATGGCGTCGTCGTCGGTACGGCGATCGTCAATCAGATCGCGTCGAGCCTGACCGAAGAGGGCAGGGCAACGGACGCGACGGTACCGGGTGTCGAAGCGTTGGTAAGGGGCCTTTCGGCTGGCGTGCGGTCCGCACGGCTCGCAGCAGCCGAATAATTGCCTATATTAGCGCGCACAACCCGAAGAAAATCTTCAGGAGTCTATAAGTGAACTGGATCACAAACTACGTTCGGCCGAAGATCAATTCGATGCTGGGCCGCAGGGAAGTTCCGGAAAATCTCTGGATCAAGTGCCCGGAAACCGGCGAGATGGTGTATCACCGCGATCTCGAGGAAAACAAATGGGTCATCCCGCAATCCGGCCTCCATATGAAGATGCCGGCCAAGGCGCGACTGAAGGATCTGTTCGACGGTGGCATCTATGAAGCCCTGCCGCAGCCCAAGGTGGCGCAGGATCCGTTGAAGTTCCGCGACTCCAAGAAATACTCCGATCGCCTTCGTGACAGTCGCGCCAAGACCGAGCTGGAAGATACGATCGTGGCCGGTGTCGGCCGCGTCCAGGGCGTCAAGCTCGTCGGCGTCGTGCATGAGTTCAACTTCATCGGCGGTTCGCTCGGCATGGCCGCAGGCGAAGCGATCGTGAAGGCCTTCGAGAAGGCGATTGCGGAGAAGTGCCCGCTGGTCATCTTCCCGGCCTCCGGTGGCGCCCGCATGCAGGAAGGCATCCTGTCGCTGATGCAGCTGCCGCGCACGACCGTTGCGGTCAACATGCTCAAGGAAGCGGGCCTTCCCTATATCGTCGTTTTGACGAACCCGACCACCGGTGGTGTAACCGCCTCCTACGCCATGCTTGGCGATGTCCATCTGGCCGAACCCGGCGCCGAAATCGGCTTTGCCGGCAAGCGCGTGATCGAGCAGACCCTGCGCGAAAAGCTGCCGGAAGGCTTCCAGACCGCGGAATACCTGCTGGAGCACGGCATGGTCGACATGGTGGTCAAGCGTCATGACATTCCCTCGACGCTGGCCCGTGTGCTGAAGATCCTGATGAAGAAGCCGGCCGATGCGGTAAAACTCAACGGCGGCGGTGCAGAACCAGCGGCTTTGCCGGTTGCGGCAAGCGCATAGCATACGATCCTATCGGGGCAGGGCGAGATGACAGCGGTGGAAGCCAGCGAAGCAGGCTATGAGATCGAAAAACTCCTTGCCTTGCATCCGAAAGGCTTCGACCTGTCGTTGGACAGGATAACCCGGCTTCTGGCCGCGCTCGGCAATCCGCAGGATCGGCTGCCGCCGATCATTCACGTGGCCGGCACTAACGGCAAGGGCTCCGTCACCGCATTCTCGCGGGCGGTGCTTGAAGCCGCGGGCTTGAGCGTTCACGTCCACACCTCGCCGCATCTGGTCAACTGGCACGAGCGCTATCGGCTTGGCGTCAAGGGTGGCAAGGGCAGGCTCGTCAGCGATCCCGTGCTTGCCGATGCGGTTCGGCGCGTCGCGGAAGCCAATGGCGGCGAGAAGATCACCGTCTTCGAAATCCTGACCGCCGTTACCTTCGTTCTTTTCGCCGAACACCCGGCAGATGTCGCGATCATCGAGGTCGGTCTCGGTGGCCGCTTCGACGCGACCAATGTCATAACCCGCCCTGCGGTCTCCGTGATCATGCCGATCTCGCTCGATCACCAGGCCTATCTCGGCGACCGGGTCGAACTGATCGCAGCGGAAAAAGCCGGCATCATGAAGCGTGGCTGCTCCGTCGTCATCGGCCAGCAGGAAGAAGAAGGCGTCCGCGACGTCCTGACCTCGACCGCCGAGCGTCTCGGCTGCCCGATGTCCGTCTACGGGCAGGACTTCATGGCGCATGAGGAATTCGGCCGCCTTGTCTATCAGGACGAGCGGGGTCTGTCTGACCTTCCCCTGCCGAAGCTGCCCGGCCGTCACCAGTATGCCAATGCAGCCGCGGCCATCCGCGCCGTCCGCGCCGCCGGTTTCGACGTGCCGGATGCGGCCATCGAGCGCGGTGTCGCCGGCGTCGAGTGGCCCGGACGCTTGCAGCGTCTTGCCGGTGGCAAGCTTGGTCACTACGGCCCGCAGGATGCGGAAATCTGGGTCGATGGCGGGCACAATCCCGGTGCCGGCCAGGTGATCGCCGAAGCCATGGCGAATTTCGAGGAGCGGGAGTCCCGCCCGCTGTTCCTGATCATCGGCATGATCAGCACCAAGGATCAGCTCGGTTACTTCCGCGCCTTCCTTGATCTGGCCGAACAGGTCTTCACGGTGCCGATTCGTGGCTCCGATGCCGGTCTGGATCCGGTGGCCCTGGCGCAGGACGCGGCCTCGGTCGGCTTCGAGGCGTCCGCCGTGTCATCGGTGGCCGAAGCGTTGACCGTCATCGCCAATCTCGTCGACGAAGACCCGATGCCGCCACGCATCCTGATCGGCGGTTCGCTCTATCTCGTCGGCGACGTGCTTGCCGATAACGGTACGCCACCGAAGTGATCGGTTGCCTGCGACAAGGATCGCAACAGGCCGCCATTTGCGCTGGCGCCCGAAAATTGGCAGCCGGGCAATTTCCTCTAGAGCATTTCCAGGAAAAGTGCGAAGCGGTTTTCCGTCAGGAAATGCGTAAAAACAAAGAGATAGAGCGTTTGTGCGGTTCCGCATAAATCGGAAACGCTCTTGACAAGAAAAAAGCCCGGCAAGCCGGGCTTTGAAGTCACTTCGATGTGGTGGCCTTAAGCGGCCGCAGTCGAAATCCAGGACGTCAGGGCCGTCTTCGGAGCAGCGCCAACCTTGATGTCGGCAACTTCACCGGCCTTGAACATCGCAAGCGTCGGGATCGAGCGCACGCCGTATTGCGCGGCCAGCTCCGGGTTCTCGTCGATGTTCAGCTTCACGACCTTGACCTTGCCGGCGAGCTCGTTGGAGATTTCCTCAAGGCTCGGCGCGATCATCTTGCACGGGCCGCACCATTCAGCCCAGAAATCGACAACCACCGGCTCGGCGGCGTTCAGCACTTCCTGCTGAAAATTGGATGTATCGACTTTTACAGTAGCCATCGGCTGCTCCTTGCGTTCGAAATGTCGGTGTCCAGATGTTGTGTCTCATGTGAGGCTGTCCCACTGGATTTTCAATATCGGGTATCTCACTTTGTCGCGAGGTCTTCAAGGCTCCTGTCCAGTGCCGCATCCTCGAGCACGTGGATGACGGGGCCTTCGGTGAAGATCAACGCACACTGGAAGCGGTGCGCGGGATAAAGTGGCCGCAGCAGCTCGCGATAGATCGCAAGCTGGGTTTTATAGGCGGCGGGGACGTTGTCGGCTGACGCGGGCACGCTGCGATTGGTCTTGAAGTCGGCAATGGTGACGACGCCATCCGCCACCGACAGCCGGTCGATCCGGCCGGAAACGGCAAATTCGCGGTTTGCGAGCTTCAATGTGCCCATGACCGAGACTTCTGCGCGGCTGGCGCCGGAAAAGAGCGCGCGCAGGTCACCACGATCGAGGACCTGCAGGACGGCATCACGCAGGCGCTTGCGTTGCGTTTCGGGCCAACGCGGCACCGAGCGGGCGAGATATCGGTCGGCCGCCGCCAGGCGCTCGGACGGGGCGATCGACGGCAGCACCTGCAGCAGCCGGTGCAGGATGGCGCCGCGCAGCATCGAGAAATTTGCTGGCGTTTTCACGGAAAACAGCGCCGAGCTCACGATCATGTCGCCGTCGTCCTCATCGACCGCAATGCCGACGCCCGATGGGCTCAGCGGCCGCGGCAACCGCCGTGGCGGCGGCAGCGGCGTCGAAAGAGCAATCGGCAGGCCGGTCTTCGCGGGGGCCATGAGGTCCGATAGCTCGTCACCTGACGGCACTTCGCGCGGCACATGCGTTTCCCGCCAGGAGTGCCCTGGCCATTCTTCGTCACCCGCCTTGAAGGTGACAGGGGTGCAGCGACCATTCTCGTCCTGCGAAAGGCTCGCCTGCACGATGGCGTGCCAAGTGTCCGCACTTGGCCGCTGCCCGCGATACCCGCAGACGACCAGCCGGTCGGCAGCCCGGGTCATGCCCACATAAAGCAGCCGGCGGTATTCTTCCTCGGCCAGCGTCTTCAGCCGGTCGCTGTCGGCGGCGATGAGTGAATTCGAAGCCGAACCGGGCGCCCGCCAGACGGGCAGCGGGTAGCTCGAGCCATCGGCGAGTGGCATCTCGAGGAAGCGAAGATCGGGCACGTGCTGGGAGTTGAAAGGCTTGCCGCCGCCGTCGACCAGAAACACCACCGGCGCCTCCAGCCCCTTGGCCGCATGCACCGTCATGATCCGGACTTCGTCGCGCTCCTTGTCCTGCTCGCGCTTGACGGTCGGCGCCTCGATTTCGAGCGTCGAGACGAAAGCCTGCAGGCCGGGCAGGCCGCTTCTTTCGTGTTCGAGCGCAAAGGTCAGGAACTCGTCGAGAATGTCGCTCACTTCGCTGCCGAGCCGGGCGAGAAACGCCGCGCGCCCACCATGAACGCCAAGCACGCGGGCATAGAAATCATGCGGGGCCAATTGTTGAGAAAGGGCGGCATAACGAAGAAGCGCCTTGACGGTTCCCTCATGTGGGGAGCCTTCGATGGCGCCGGATTCCTGCAGCCTCTGCCAGAGGCTAGCGCCTTCGTCCCGTCGGGCAGCGAGTTCGAAAAGCATGTCTTCGTCGAGGTTAAACAGCGGGCTCTTTAACAGCGCCGCGAGCGACAGGTCGTCCTCCGGCAGCAGCATGAAGCGCCCGAGCGCCAGCAGGTCCTGGATGGCGATATGGCTCGTCAGAACCAGCCGGTCGGCACCGGCGACGGGGATGTCGCTGCGCCGCTTCAGGGCGCGGGTCAGCGCATTGACAAAGGCGTCGCGCTTCCGGACGAGCACGATGACATCGCCCGGGCGCATGGCGCGGCGCACGCCCTTTTCGATGATGGTCTCGCGCCCGATCCAGCTATCGAGTACGGCGGCAATGCGCCGTGCCAAAATGTTGACCGGTGCCGTTTCCGGCGTGGCATCGAAGGGGGCCGTCCATTCGTCGTCGGTCGCCGTCGGCTCGGCCGCGATCACATCCCAGATGTCGACGGCGCCGGGATGGCCGATGCGGTTCGAGGCGTGCACGACCGCTTCGTTCCGGGCGCTCAGCCCACGCGCATGCGCCGGGTTGGCAAAGACGGTATCGACGGCGGAGAGCACGTCGACGGTGGAGCGGAAGGAGAGCTGCAGGCGGATCGGACTGAACGCCTTGCCGCCGTCTCGCACGCGCCGCTCGGTCTCGATGCTTTCGCGCGAGAAACGCTCGGGGCGTGCGCCCTGGAACGAGTAGATCGATTGCTTCTCGTCACCGACGGCAAACATGGTGCGCTCGTTGCCGCGCGCACTGTCGCCCGAGAAGAATTCCGCCGCCAGCGCCTGGATGATCGTCCATTGCGTCGGGCTCGTATCCTGGGCTTCGTCGACAAGGATATGGTCGATGCCCTGGTCCAGCTTGTAGTGAACCCAGGCGCTGACGTCGCCGCGCGCAAACAGGCTTGCGGTGCGATTGATCAGGTCCTCGAAGTCGAGCTGGCTGCGGGTGCGCTTCAGCGCTTCATAGTCGTTGTTGAGCCGATCGGCGAGCGTCAGCGCCGAGAGTGTCGCCTCGTACATCTGGATGATGCTCAGCCGGTCGGCGCAGGCGACGACATGATCGCGGGCGGCTTCGACCAGCTCAATCAGATCCGGCGCGGCCTGGAGCATGGCCTTGTTTACGAAGGCCGATTCGGCGCGCGGCTTGCCGGTGCCGGTAAAGAACAGCTCCTGCAGCCCCTCGTATCGGGCCATCGGATCGACAAGCTTCGCCGTTGCGCGAAGCCCCTCGGCGAAATCGAGCACCTTGGCGCCGCCGGCGCTGGCAGCCAATCCAAGGTAGCGTTCGAGGGCCGGGCCGTTAAGGCCGGGAAGCGGCCAGACGCTTTCGAGGATGCGCTCGACGCTGTCTTCAGGTTCAAGCCTGAGTGCCGCGTGCAGTTGCACGGCGACGCCGCCATGGAGGTCAGCATGGTCGAGAAATGCCTGTATCGCCGTGCGGTTGGAGACGATCGCACCCAGCAGTTTTTCAAGCCCGGTGTCGTCGGCAAGCTCGAGCACGGTGGCAAAGGCATCGGCAAGCGGTGCATCGCCGTCAGCCGTTGTCGCGGTCAAGAGGGCACGGCGCGCGTCTGCCAGCAGCACGGCCGCCGCCCGGTCGTCGAGAACCGAGAAATGCCCGGCAACGTTTGCCTCGAGCGGAAACTGGTGCAACAGCGCCTCGCAGAAGGCGTGGATGGTCTGGATCTTCAGGCCACCCGGCGTTTCGAGCGCGCGCGCAAACAGCCGCCGCGCCTCCTGGAGCTTCAGCCGCGAGGGCAACTCGCCCTCGATGGTTTCGATCCGCTTTTCCAGCGCCTCGTCGTCGAGCGTCACCCATTCGGCAAGGCGTTCGAACACGCGGTTCGACATTTCCGAAGCCGCCGCCTTGGTATAGGTCAGGCACAGAATGGCCGAAGGCCTGCAGCCCGCAAGCAGCAGCCGGATGACGCGCTGCGTCAGAACGTGGGTCTTGCCCGACCCGGCATTGGCTGAAACCCAGGCGGAGCGAGCGGGATCGGAGGCGAGCGACTGCCGGCGCGACGTCCAGTCGAGCCAGGCTTCGGGCGTCCTTTCGTCGGGGCCGGCGCTTTCATCCCTCATCGCTGTCATCCTCGCTGTCGGCTGTCGACCATTCCGCAACCCGGGCCAGATGGTCGTATTCACCGCCGTAGTCGCGTTCCTTCTGCACGATCAGTCGTGAGGCAAAGCCATGTCTGCCCGACATCAGGGCGGTCAGCAGCTTTCTAAGCTCAGTCAGGGCGTCGTCCGCCAGCTGATCGGCCGATTTCGTTTCCTTGGCGCGGCTGTTTTCGTTGTTGACGGTCTCGACCTTGAAGCGGGAGCCGGGCTTCAACCGGACATAGAGCAGCGATTGCGGGTGGCCGGGACCCATGCCCTTGAACGCACCGGCTTTCAGCGCTGCCGCTTCCAGCGCCAGCTGCGGATCGAGCAGCACGCGGGCTTCCTTGATCGACGGGCTGGAGCCGGTCTTGTAATCGATGATTTCCACCGTCCCGTCGGTCATCGTGTCGAGCCGGTCGGCGATCCCCGTCAGGCGAATATCCACCACCCCGATCTCCATCGATGCCGCAACTTCGGTCAACGGCTTGCGGATAAACCGCGCACGCTCCCGTTCCCAGGCGACGAACGCCTTGCCGACCGCTGCAAAGCGTGGCCGCCATATGGTGTCGATATGGGCGGGCAGCCGTTCTTCGTCGAAGGCTTCATTGAGCAGGCGGCCCATCGCCTCTTCTGCAGCCGCGGACAGGATGTCGAAGCCGCCGCGCACGAAACGATCGACGATGCGGTGATAGAGCGTGCCGCGTTCTGACGCGCCCGGATCGCGATTGAACGGGTCGAGCGGATGCAGACGCAGGATCCGGCGCGCGTAGATCGAATAGGGATCGCGGCGAAGCCGCGAGACTTCGCTGAACGAATATTTGCGTGGCTGCAGGTCGACCGGCGGCTTGGGTGCCGGGCGCTCGGCCAAGGCCTGACGCCCACCCTTGTCGAGCATCCGCGCCCACAGGAGATAGTCGCTGCCGTTCGATCGCAGGTTCTCTGCCAGCCGCTTGCCGCCCAGCGCCAGCAGCCGCTGCAGCCATCGCGATGCGACGGTCGGCGCCGATCCCTGGCGCATCGAGCGGGTGAAGATCAGCTTGCGGGTGCCGCACGCCATCTGGAAGTCGTGGGCGAGCTGGCCGATGCGGCGTTCGGGCGGCTCGAGGCCGATCCCGGTTTTCATCGTTCGGGAAAGGAAGGGATCATTGGCGGTTTGCCCCGGCCAGTTGCCTTCGTTCATGCCGCCAAGCACCACGAGATCCATGCTCTGCAGGCGCGATTCCAGCGCGCCGAAGATGAAGACGCGGGGGTGGCGCATCGAGCGCGGCTTGACCGCCTCACTGGCGGCAAGCGCCTCCATGATGTCGCACCATTGCGGTCCGTCGGCATCCATCTGGCCTTCGGTCTCGATGATGCCGCGCAGCAGCGTCGCCAAGGCTTCGCCTGCCTCGCCGGACCATAGACCGCTGAGGTCGGCGCGCTCGTCGCCGCAGACGGCCTCCAGCGCCTGGCCGGTTCGTGTCGCCCATTCGGCAAAGGTAAATATCTCGGAGAAGGGGCGGCGGCCATGGCTGCGCCGCACCAGCGCGCCGGCGAGTGGGTCCGTTGCCACCTTTACCCGCGCTGCGAGGCCCCTCGCGGCGAGAATGTCGTCCTCGGTAATGCCGATCCGCCATTCCGGGGGATGGCGGTCCGTCCTGTGATGGCCGGCTGCCTGTTCGAGCAGCGGCACCAGAAGCGAAATGTCGGCGATATCGGTGCCGCTGCGCAGCGCCAAGCGCTCCAGCACATCGGCGCTGCGGCGCATCTCCGTCTGCGGCAGGCCGAAGCGGGCTAGGGGATGCTTGAACAAAGCGACCAACGGTACCGGATCGCCGGGCCTGAGACTTGCCTCCAGCAGAAGCCGCATCAGCGTGCCGGCAGGCGTAGAGGCGAGCGGCGTGCCGGCGGAATCGTCGGCCTCGATATCGAAACGTGCCAGCTCCGCGCCGACACGGCGCGCAAGATTGCGGTCGGGGGTGATCAGGGCCGCCTGGCTGTCGTCGCTTCCCTCAAGCGCCAGCCGCAGTGCGATCGCGATCGCCGTCGCCTCCTCGCGCTCATTGGCGGTTTCGATCAGGGCGACGTCGCCAAAGGCCCGTTGCAATGTTTCGGGCTTAAGTTCGTTGCGGGTTTCAGTCCAGCCATTCGTCGCCTTGGCGGGCAAAAGCGCATGCGACAGGATTTCGCTGCGATCGATGAGCCCTGCATCGGCCTGGTCGAGGGTCGGGATATCGCGGCGTTCCACCTGCATGCGTTGCAGCAGGCGGTGAAAGCCGTATTGCGGGTGGCTGCGGCTGGCCGGATCGGATCTGCCGCCGGTGACGGTCTCGCCGACGATCATGCCCCATTCGGCGTCGGTCATCGTCTGGTCGAGCCCCGGCAGCACGATCGTGCCGTTGGACAGCTTCTGAACCGCGGCAATCAGGGCGGCCGTCGCCGGGATGGAGCCGGTCGAACCGGCAATGACGATCGGCCCTTGAAGCGCGCCCGCGGCAATGCGCTGGGTCTCGGCCTGCAGGATGGCGTTGCGATGTCGTGCCGGCGAGGATTGTTTGAGTTCTTCCAGCCGCTCCGGCCAATAGGTGCGGGCGATTTTCAGGAACTCGAGCGTCAGCTGCCACCACAGCGCATGTTCGCCGGCATCGAGACTGTCGAGCTGCTCCCAGTCGAGTTCTTCCGTCTCCATCGCATCGATGAGTTCGGCCAGATTGCGCGCCAGCCAGATGGCGTCCGCCGGGCTTGCGGGGGCGATCAGTGGGCTTTCCGCGTGAATGTCGAGCACCACCTTCGGCAGGCGGTTTCGCCAGGCAAGGATAAGCCGGCCAAGTTCGATCAGGCGGGCGGTGCCGGGAAGGGGCGGCGCCAGGTCCAAGATCGCCGGCA
Organism: Ensifer sp. Root31; assembly: GCF_001424825.1. Lineage (NCBI taxonomy): Bacteria > Pseudomonadati > Pseudomonadota > Alphaproteobacteria > Hyphomicrobiales > Rhizobiaceae > Ensifer > Ensifer sp. Root31. The sequence goes on from NZ_LMCO01000009.1 coordinate 85,750, forward strand.
CTTCCGCATCGAAGAAGCCGCTGTCGTCATCGGTTTCGCCGAGTGCCCGGATCGTCGGCAGGATTGCCGAACGGCCGCCGAGCAGATCGACGAATTCGGAGCGCAGCACGCGGGCGGACCGACGCGTCGGGACGAAAATCGTCACGCCGGCAAGCGGCAGCGGATCCGCGGGATCGTAGCGAAAATCCGGCGTCAGCGTCCCGTCGCAGAGTTTGCGCGCAAGTGTCTTCAGGAAGGGCAGGCCCGGCGGAATCGTAAAGACGTTGGTTCCGCGATAGGACATGCTCATCCTTCCGGCTGGTAGCGGCGGATCGCGGCTTCAGCGTCTTCGATCGCCTCTGGCGTGCCCACAGTCATCCAGTGGCCGTCGAGCACGATGCCGAACAATCGGCCTTCGGCGATCGCCCGATCGAAATAGATGTTCAGGTTGAACGCATCATCCGGCGCGTCGGCAAACAGTTTCTTGTCGAGCGCGATCGCGCCGGCATAGACCACGGGATTGTCCATGCCCTCGGCATAGCGGACCAGACGGCCGTCGGTGCCGAGCGAAAAGTCCCTCTTGCCGTTGTGCCCGGTCGTATCCTCGTCGCGCACGCAAAGCAGTGCCATGTCCATGCGCTGCGGATCGAAGAAGCCGGCGAGCCGCTCGAGATTGCTGGGCTTGCCCGCTTCCTCGCCAACCCAGAAGAGATCGGCGTTCATCACCAGAACGGGGCCATCGGCAAGCAGCTTCAGCCCCTTGACCAGGCCACCGCCCGAATTCATCAGCGCATCGCGTTCGTCGGAAATCACGATTTCGGGCGCCGGGCGCTGCGCCAGATGTGCTTCCATCTGGTCGGCGAAGTGGTGGACGTTGACGGCTGCCCTGGTGACGCCGGCGTTCACCAGCAGATCCAGAACATAGTCGATCATCGGCTTGCCGGCGATCTTCACCAGTGGCTTCGGGATGGAGTTGGTGATCGGGCGTAGACGGGTACCGAGGCCCGCCGCGAGCACCATCGCATTGCTGATCGACATTGCTTCTCTGTCAGTTCGCTGATTCTGGCACGATGATTCCCGTCTTCATACACCAGTCGCGCAAGGGTTTCAGCGCTTCGTGCATGAGAGCGACTTCGAGATAGGCGAAAGTGCGCGGCATATGCTTCATATAGCCGGGTTTGCCGTCGCGCTGCATCAGCCGCACCCAGATGCCGACGAGCTTGCAGTTGCGCTGCGCCGACATCAGATGCCAGTCGCGAAGGAACAGGGCCTCGTCGAACGAACCGGCAGCGCGGCGGTCGCCGAGATAGGCATCCATCATGCGGCTTGCCAGTGCCGGTTCGATCGTCACCCGAGCGTCCTGCACCAGTGACGCCACGTCATAGGCCGTCGGGCCAATCATCGCATCCTGGAAGTCGATCAGGCCGACACGCTGGAGACCCTCGTGCTCGGGACGCCAGATGATGTTCGGCGAGTGAAAGTCGCGCAGGAGCAGGTTCTTCTCCGACGTCGCGATGAGGTCGATGAGGTCGTCCCAGATCGCCGCGTATTCCTGCTTTTCCTGTTCCGTCGCCGGCTCGCCGCGTTTCCACGGCAGGTACCAGTCGGTGAGCAGCCGGGTCTCTATCTTCATCGCCCTCCGGTCGAAATCAGGGATATGGTGCTCTACGCCGCCGGAGAGCGCGATGTCACGCCTTGCCGGGGTGGCGTGAAGTCGGGCGAGCAAGCGCGCGCTTTCGACGTAGCGTGCCTCGATCGGCTTCCCGGCCTCGTCGAGTACTCCTTCGGAGCCGAGGTCCTCGATCAGCAGAATTCCCTGGTCGAGATCGCGTGCGTAGATCACAGGTGCTGCAAAGCCCCGTTCTCTGAGGAGCTCGTCGATGGCGACGAAGGGGATCACATCTTCGGCGATATGCGCGAGTTGCTGGTAGTACCTGCCATCCTGGAGGATCGGACCGGGCTTATGCCGCGCGGCATCCATCAGGATCCGGCTCGGAAGGCCGTCTCGGCCGTCGACCCGTTCGTATGCTCGCACCGAGGCATCGCCGCTCAGGTGACGTCGGCGCGCGTCCGCAAATCCGTTACCTGCGAGGAAATCGCGGATCGCCAGCGAGCGGGTAATGCGCTGCAGGGCATCTTCGGGGCCGGCGATGCTGGCGGTTCGTCCGGCCGCCTCATGGGTGATCTGCAGCACGATCCTGTCGGAAGGCAACGCCCCGTCGGCCCTCTCCGGCCATTCGACCAGGCAGACGCCCAGAGACAGCGCCTCGTCGAAGCCCAGCTCATCGAGTTCGCTGGCATCTGCCAGCCGATAGAGATCGAAATGCGCCACGGGAATGCGCAGGTCGTAGCTCTGCACCAGCGTAAATGTCGGGCTCGGGACTTCCAGCCCGTCGTCATCGGCGACGGCGCGCAGGAAGGCGCGTGCCAAGGTCGACTTTCCGGCCCCAAGATCACCCGAGAGAGCCAGGCAGTCGCCGACTTTCAGCGCCAGAGCCAGGTCTTCGCCAAGCTGGATCGTGGCTGCCTCGTCCTTCAGGAAGCGTTCGATCGGCTTCATTATTCCGCCGCGACGATCTTCGGGACCTCTGCCGAAGGGATACGGCAGCTGACCTCGGTGCCTTCGCCCTCACGGCTGCGGATCGACACGGTGCCGTGGTGAAGGCTGACGAAGCTCTCGACGATCGACAGGCCAAGGCCGGCGCCGCCGCGCTGACCGTGGCTTTCGAAGCGGTTGAACACCGTATCGAGCACGTCCTGGGGAATGCCCGGTCCGCTGTCCGAAACGGAAAAGACGAAGTCTCCACCGTCGCGCCGGCACGAAAGCTCGATGACACTACCGTCAGGAGCAAAGTTGGCGGCGTTGGTGAGCAGCTTGACGAAAATCTGCTTCAGCCGCTGCTGGTCGGCGACCATGCGTCCGAGGTTGTCGGGTGCCGCAACGCGCAGTGTGACGCCGCCCTCGACCAGTCGGTCAGCCATCTGATGGGCGATGTCGTCGAGGAAGTCGGTAAGATTGATTTCCGACATGTCGAGCTCGACGATGCCGGCGTCGACGGTCGCAAGATCGAGAATGTCGTTGACGATGGTCAAAAGCAGCGACGAGGACGTGGCGATGTGATCGACATATTCCGCCTGCCGATCGTTGAGGTCACCAAAGGCAGGCGTCTTCAGCAAATCGGCAAAACCGATGATGTTGGTAAGCGGCGAGCGCAGCTCGTAGGACACGTGATGAACGAAGTCGTTCTTCAGCGCATCCGCCTTGCGCAGCGCATCGTTCTTCTCGGTCAGTGCCCGTTCGACCCGCACGCTGTCGGTGATGTTGACGAAGGTCAGCATCGTCTGGGCGTTTGGCAGCGGAATGACGGCGTAGTCGAGGATCAGCCCGGTTCGAAGTTCAAGAATGCCTCGACTCGAGGGCCGTTCGTCGTCGAAACTGGTGATGATATGGGAGAACCGCTTCCAGCCGTCCGGCTGGTCGTAGGACATGAGGCAGGCCTGCTCGATCGCGCGGATATGCGTGCCTGGCTTCGCCTCGGTCTCGTTGATGCCCCAGGTCGCGCGAAAGGCCGGGTTGGAAAGCCGGATGCGGCCATCGGGACCGAACACCGCAACGCCTTCGGCCAGATGGTCGATCGTTTCGCCCTGGACCTGGACCAGCGTGTTGTAGCGGGTTTCCAGATCGACCTTCTCGGTTAGGTTCTCGAATACCCACGTGACGCCGCCTTGCGGCCGTGCCGTTGCGAATACCCGTAGCGTCTGGCCGTTCGGCAGGTGCCAGAGGTCGGATTGCGTATCGAGCGCCTGGTAGACGGAGAGCGCGTTCGCCTTCCACTGTTTCCAGTTGAGCTGTTCGGGCAGCTGTCCGCCCGAGCGCAGACGGTCGAGCACTTCGCCATTGTCCGGCTTGCGCTCGAGGAAGCCCATGTCCAGGTTCCAGAGGCGCTGGAAGGCCTGGTTGTAGAATTGCAGGCGCTGATTGCCGTCGAAGATTGCGACCGGCGTTGCGAGATGGTCAAGCGTTTCCGCGTGGCTCTTGAGCGTGCGATTGAGTTCTTCCCGCACAGCCTCGACGCCGGAGACGTCGATGGCAATGCCGGTCGTTCCGGCCGGGCTGCGTGCGTCGACGACGTCGAAGAATGTGCGGTTGCCCTTGACCACGGTCGACAGCTTGTCTCGGAATGGCGTGTCGAAGGTCGAGACGGCGCGTATTTTTTCGCGTGCCACGGTCGCCAGCAGTTCACGGCCCTCGGCGATGGCTGCAGCGACGTTGGGGGCTTCCACGGCGTCGGCATAGGCCTCGTTGACCCAGCTCAGCGCTCCATCGGTGCCGCGCTGCCAGACCGGCAGGTCGATCGCGTCGAGCAGGGTGCGGAAGGACGTCAGCGAGTTGTTGAGGCGATCGCGTTCGAGCTTCAGTTCAGCCAGTTCAGCCCGCATGTTGTTAAGCGCGATGAAGCGCACAAAAGCGCGTCCGCCGGAAACGCGGCCTTGTGCCTCCAGGACTTCGTTGCGCGTCGTTTCGAGCACCAGATCGAAGCTGCGTGCCTGCGTGCGCAAGGCGTCGATCGCCTTTTCGAGCTCGCTGGCGGAATTCGCCTTAATCCAGCGCCCAAAGGCCAGGAACTCGCGATCGTCTGCAGGCGCGCCGGTTTCTGCCGGCAACTGGCCGAGCAACTCGGCCCGCTCGGCAAGCCCATCCCAGATGACGATGCGGCGGTTCTTGTCGGCAATGAGCGCCTGGAAGCGCGAGAGGCGCTGATTGGCGTCCGAAAGGTCGGATCGCAGCTCGCGGTTTTCAGCCTCGATATTGCCGCGCTGGCGGATCAGCCAGATTGCCGAGATCATCGCCGCGGAAATGACGCCGATGAGGACGGAGAAGGTGATGACCTCCGACGAACCGAAGATATTCGCCTTCTGCGCCGAGACCTGGGCGACCGCATCGGTCGCAGCGAAAAGCGCCGTGCAAGCCATCAGGCGGCGGAGATATACCGGACCTTTGCGGCGACCGCCCGATGAGGTTTGTTGTGCTGTTGTCATGGCGCTGCCGTCCCCGTCTGCCCGAAGGGTGCTGCCGGCCCTGTAGTGCCATGCGCAGTTCCGGCGATACCCGGTTGAAGGGTTCGCGTCAGTTCTGATTGCATCCCCGGTCTGTCTCCGTCTGTTTGCCGCTTGCCGACAAGACATCCCACTCGCAATGCCCGAAGGTCCGCACCGGCATCACGAATCAATGGGTTAGAGCATACTTCGTTGACGAATCGCCGGGAAGGGAGCTGCCCAAAAAAGAGGCCGCGCTCTCTTGTCAAGAACGCGGCCACAACATGTTGTGGATTGCCCGGGTAACGATTAGTACCGGTAGTGTTCCGGCTTGAACGGACCCTGCTGGCCGACGCCGATATAGTCGGCCTGTTCGCGCGACAGCTCGGAGAGCTTCGCGCCCAGCTTGTTCAGGTGCAGGCGGGCAACCTTCTCGTCGAGCGCCTTCGGCAGAACGTAGACTTCGTTCTTGTAGTTCTCACCCTTGGTGAAAAGCTCGATCTGAGCCAGCACCTGGTTGGAGAACGAAGCGGACATCACGAAGGACGGGTGACCGGTGGCGTTGCCGAGGTTGAGCAGGCGACCTTCCGACAGAAGGATCATGCGGTTGCCCTTCGGGAACTCGATCATGTCGACCTGCGGCTTGATGTTCGTCCACTTCAGGTTACGCAGCGCGGAGACCTGAATTTCGTTGTCGAAGTGGCCGATGTTGCCGACGATCGCCATGTCCTTCATCTCGCGCATGTGGTCCATGCGGATGACGTCCTTGTTGCCGGTCGTGGTGATGAAGATGTCGGCAGACGAAACAACATCTTCGAGCTGGACGACTTCGAAACCGTCCATGGCTGCCTGCAGGGCGCAGATCGGGTCGACTTCCGTGACCTTTACGCGGGCGCCAGCGCCGCTGAGCGAAGCAGCCGAGCCCTTGCCGACGTCGCCGTAGCCGCAGACAACGGCAACCTTGCCGGCCATCATCACGTCGGTGCCGCGGCGGATGCCGTCAACCAGCGATTCCTTGCAGCCGTACTTGTTGTCGAACTTCGACTTGGTGACGGAATCGTTGACGTTGATTGCCGGGAAGGGCAGCAGGCCCTTGGCCTGGAGCTGGTACAGACGGTTGACGCCTGTCGTCGTTTCCTCGGTCACGCCCTTGATGGCGTCACGCTGCTTGGTGAACCAGCCCGGCGAAGCCTGGAGGCGCTTCTTGATCTGCGCGAACAGGATCTCTTCTTCTTCCGAACCCGGGTTGGAGAGAACGTCCTCGCCGGCTTCGGCGCGGGCGCCGAGCAGGATGTACATGGTCGCGTCGCCACCGTCGTCCAGGATCATGTTGGAGACGCCGCCGTCGGTCCACTGGAAGATCTTGTCGGTGTAGGTCCAGTATTCTTCAAGCGTTTCGCCCTTGACGGCGAAGACCGGGATGCCGCTGGCAGCAATTGCTGCGGCTGCGTGGTCCTGGGTCGAGAAGATGTTGCACGAGGCCCAACGGATGTCAGCGCCGAGAGCCGCGAGCGTCTCGATCAGCACGGCCGTCTGGATGGTCATGTGCAGCGAACCGGTGATCCGCGCGCCCTTCAGCGGCTTGGAGGCGCCGAACTCTTCGCGGCAGGCGATCAGGCCCGGCATCTCGGTTTCGGCGATCGTGATTTCCTTGCGTCCGAAATCGGCAAGACCGATGTCGGCGACGATGTAATCCTGAGTGGTGGTCATGAAATTCTCCAGGCTGATCTCTTCAAGCCGCTCTGGCCCTCTGGCCATCCGGCGGCACGACTATGCCTCCCGCGCATGTCATCGCGGTGAGAGTGCGATCGATCTATCAGGAATCCTGGGGCAGGGCAACCTCGATATAAAGAAGTCTTTATATCTTTATATTGTCGGTCACATTTCTTCGCCGAACTTGTCGCGCACAAGCGCGTCGAGCGCATTCAGCGCTTCTTCGGCCTGCGCACCGCTGGCGGTGACGCAAACGCTTGAGCCGGTGCTGGCGGCCAGCATCATCAGGCCCATGATCGAGGTGCCCCCGACGGTGCTGCCGTCCTTCGACACCGTGATTTCGGCATCGTAGGCCTCGACCGTTTGTACGAACTTCGCCGAAGCGCGGGCGTGGAGGCCGCGTTTGTTGACGATGAGGAGCTCGCGCGTCAGCAACATGTCGGTGCGATGGTCCATCATTTTCCACTCAGGACGCGGCTGGCGACGTTGATGTATTTGCGTCCCGCCTCGGAAGCCTCCAGCAGGGCCTTGTCCATGTCGCTTTCGCCACGCACGCCGGCCAGCTTGATCAGCATCGGCAGGTTGACGCCGGCGATGACTTCGACCGTGCCGCTGCGCATGACCGAGATGGCAAGATTGGAAGGCGTGCCGCCGAACATATCGGTGAGAATGATGACACCGTGGCCCTCGTCGACATTGGTCACGGCGTCGAGGATATCCTGCCGACGCTGATCCATGTCGTCCTCGGGGCCGATGCAAACGGTCTCGATAGCTTTTTGCGGACCGACAACATGCTCGAGCGCGTGCCGGAATTCCTCAGCCAGCTTGCCATGGGTGACAAGCACAAGTCCGATCATGGGTATCTTTTCTCCGACTGCACGCGCAATTCACTGATGGTCAGATATCGCAATGCAGCAATTTCGTCCACCTGTTGGGGCGGCCATCTTGGCAAGGAAAAGGCGAAGTGCAAGCCAAAAATGCCGAAAAACCAGCCCAGTTGCCTGCAACTATAGCTAAAATCCTAATTTTTCGGGTAGCAGCACACGCAGAACAGCAAGCACGTGTACGCCGTTTTCAATGGGGACGCGAACAATTGGCAGGCTGCCACCGCCGGGTAGGGGAAGTTCCTCGTTTTCCGGCGGCATGCGCGGATCGAATGGCGCGTTGACGGGCAGGATTGCCCAATCCATTACCGCTGCATGCACCGTCTCGAGCCTGGCAATGCCGGCGCCGCGGATCTCTATCAGGCCTTCGATCGACGCGGGGCAACGGGCGATTATTCGGCCCTGCTCCATTGACAGGTCGACACGATCGTCGGCGACCAGTGCCGCAAAGTGTCCCATCTGCTGTGCCGCCGAAATACAGGCGAGCGCCAGCCGCGATTTGCCGATGCCGGAAGGTCCGGTTACCAGAAAGCCGGTCGTACCGAGAACCATTGCCGTGCCGTGAATGTTGTGCCGCGGCGTCACGCGTGCGGCTCGGCGGGCAGGGAAAGCACGAAGCGGGCGCCGACGATCCGCCGATCCGGACCCATGATGTTCTCGGCCTTCAGCGTGCCGCCGTGCGCTTCGGCAATCTGCCGGGAGATGGACAGGCCAAGACCGGAGTTCTGGCCGAAGTCTTCGCCTTCCGGCCTGTCGGTATAGAAGCGTTCGAAGATCCGGTCGATGTCTTCTGCCTGGATGCCGGGACCATTGTCCTCGATATAGACGAGGCAGCGCGACCGGGAGCGCGTCAGGCGCACGACGATGCGGCCGCCCTGTTCGGGTACGAAGGAGCGGGCGTTTTCGATCAGATTGGTGATGATCTGGCCTATGCGCAGTTCGTAGCCGTTGATGGCGAAGCGCGCCTTGGGGCTGTCCTTGCGGTCGATGACGAAATCGAGCAGCACCGGCTTCTTCTTGCTGCGGATCTGGCGCGAGATATCGACGAGGTCGCCCAGCAGTTTTTCGAGGTCGATCACCTTGGCGTCGCTACGCGCAAGCTCGGCGTCAAGACGCGAGGCGTCGGAGATATCGCTGATCAGGCGGTCGAGGCGACGAACGTCATGCTGGATGACGTCCATCAGCCGCTTCTTCGATTCGTCGGTGCGGGCGAGCGGAAGCGTTTCGACTGCGCTGCGCAGCGACGTCAGCGGATTCTTCAACTCATGGCTGACGTCGGCGGCGAAATTCTCGATCGCCGCGATTCTGTCGTAGAGTGCGGTCGTCATCTCGCGCAACGCGACGGAGAGATTGCCGATCTCGTCCTGGCGCGACGAGAAATCAGGAATTTCCTCGCGCTCCTTGGCACCGCCGCGACGCACCCGGATGGCGGCGGCCGAAAGGCGCCGCAACGGATTGGCGATCGTCGACGACAAGAGCAGCGACAGAATGACGTTGACGAGGGCGGCTACCCCGAACACGCGGATGATGGCGAGGCGTTCGGCATGCACGATCTTGTCGATATCGCCGGCCTGGGTGGACAAGAGCAGCACGCCGAGAACGGCGCGGGACCGCTGCACTGGCACGGCGACCGAGACGATGAGCTCGCCCTTTTCGGTCACGCGGCGCACCGCACCACGCACGCCGGTCAGCGCGTTCATCACTTCCGGATAGATCGATCCGTTGCCGCCCGGCGGCTCCTTGTAGAGCGGCAGGTCGCCCGACTGCAGCAGGCGGTTGATCCAGCTTCCGAACTTTTCCTCGATACCGGTGGCTTCGGGATCGACGGGCGGCAGGTCGAAGCGCAGCACCTGGCCGCCGCTATAAAGGTGGCGCGAATCGAGCAGCAGATCCGCATCGGCGTCGAACAGGCGCGCGCGGGTGCGGGTCGGCGAGATCAGCCGCCTGAGCACCGGAGCCACCCGTTCCTGGATGATGGGGAAATCGAGGTCTTCGTCGCTCGGCAGCGGCGTGATGCTCTGGCCGGCCTGCAGCTCCAGCAGTTTTTCAGGATCGATGGTGATCGAATTGGTGTCGACGGAGGCGGAAGCCGAAATGGCGCCGGCGATGATTTCGCCCTGGGTCAGCAGGCTTTCGACGCGGGCGTCGATCAGCCCTTCGCGAAACTGGTTGAGATACATGATCCCGCCGACCAGAACCACGAGCGCAACGAGATTGAAGAAGACGATCCGTCGCGTCAGGCTCGAAAAGACGGCGTTGCCGAACAGGCGGCGAATCAGCGTGAACGAATAGGCCCAGCGCCGGCCTTTCGCCGATGTCCGTCCGTCAAGTTCATCGACATCGCCTTGCAAGACTTCCACCAAGTCTTTCCGCTCCCGCAGCGGGAGTATCCCCGCCGTATCTTCTGATTGCGACCAGGCGTCACCCGGATGTCGGGTTTCGCAGATCCGCGGATGTTCTTTCTGGTCTTCGGTCTCGTGGATCCGATGCCACCGGCCAAGCCAAGAGGCGGGTCAAAGCCTGCCGCCATCGCGTCGGTTCTGAATGCTCCACAAACGACGCGATGGCAAGTGCTGAGACCCCGCGTCGCTTCAGGCCATCTCGCGGAAGCGGTAGCCGACGCCGTAAAGCGTCTCGATCATGTCGAAGTCATTGTCGACCATCTTGAACTTCTTGCGCAGCCGTTTGATGTGGCTGTCGATGGTGCGGTCGTCGACATAGACCTGCTCGTCATAGGCGGCGTCCATCAGCGCGTCGCGGCTCTTCACCACGCCCGGGCGCTGGGCGAGGGAGTGAAGAATGAGAAACTCGGTCACCGTAAGCGTGACCGGCTCGTTCTTCCAGGTGCAGGTGTGGCGCTCCTGGTCCATGGCCAGCTGCCCACGCTCGAGCGAGCGCGAGGGCGTGTCGGAAGTCTTGGGTGTTCCGGCGGTGCCGCCGGCTGCAGCCGCTTCGCGGTTGGCCGCCCGGCGCAGGATCGCCTTGACGCGCTCGACCAGCAGGCGCTGGGAGAACGGCTTGGTGATGAAATCGTCCGCACCCATCTTCAGGCCGAAGAGCTCGTCGATTTCCTCGTCCTTGGAGGTCAGGAAGATCACCGGCAAATCCGACTTCTGACGCAGGCGCCGCAACAGCTCCATGCCGTCCATGCGCGGCATCTTGATGTCGAAGATCGCAAGCTGCGGCGGTCGGGCCAATAGGCCTTCGAGCGCCGAGGCGCCGTCGGTATAGGTCTCGACCTTGTAGCCTTCAGCTTCAAGCGCGATGGATACGGACGTCAGGATATTCCGGTCATCATCGACAAGCGCGATGGTCTGCATCGTGTTCAACTCCGTCATTTGAGGCCGATCGCCGGTTTCGTCTCCGAATCTGCGGCAACCGCGAGTCACGGGTGCGTTACTTGAGTATAAAGGTGGAACAAATTGTGGCGAAGCCCAAAATGCGCTCAAGCGTACACTCCGTCGCCCAGAGGCAGATATGGCGCAGGGAACTCGGATTCAACCGATTAAAAAAACGATAATTTTCTTTAAATCGATTAATATACTGAAATCATTATTCTTTTTTTGACGTCGCCTTGTTTTTGAGAGAGCATGCAAGTATGTTCCGGCCAGATTTAACGCCAATGGCCAAACACGAAGGAAGCTTGACCATGGAGCAACTCGGCACTCGCAATGCAGCGAACGGCTTGGAAAAACTCGGCTTTACGGATCTCGATGTGGTCCGCTACAACCTCGAAGCCCCAGAGCTTTATGAAGAAGCCATTCGCCGCGGCGAGGCTCAGCTGACGGCGCACGGCGCGATCGTTGCGCGCACCGGTCAGCACACCGGCCGCTCCCCGAAGGACAAGTTCGTCGTTCGTGATGCGTCCACCGACGATCAGATCTGGTGGGACAACAACAAGCCGCTGTCGCCGGAGCATTTCGCCGTGCTGCGCCAGGATATGCTTGATCATGCCAAGGGCATGTCGCTCTATGTCCAGGATCTCGTTGGCGGCGCCGACAAGGACAATGCCCTGCCGACCCGCGTCGTCACGGAATTTGCCTGGCATTCGCTGTTCATTCGCAACCTGCTGATCCGTCCGGAGCGTGGTGCGCTGGCTTCCTTCCTGCCGAAGCTGACGATCATCGACCTGCCGAGCTTCAAGGCTGATCCCGAGCGGCACGGCTGCCGCACGGAAACGGTCATTGCCTGCGATCTGACCAACGGTCTCATTCTCATCGGCGGTACGTCCTATGCCGGCGAGATGAAGAAGTCGGTATTTACCGTTCTGAACTACCTGCTGCCGAAGAAGGGCGTCATGCCGATGCACTGCTCGGCCAATGTCGGCCCTGAAGGCGATACCGCCATCTTCTTCGGCCTGTCGGGCACCGGCAAGACCACGCTTTCGGCCGATCCGACCCGCACGCTGATCGGTGACGATGAGCATGGCTGGGGAGAGCAGGGCGTCTTCAATTTCGAAGGCGGTTGCTATGCCAAGGCCATCCGTCTCTCCGAAGCGGCCGAGCCGGAAATCTTCGCGACGACCCGCCGCTTCGGCACCGTCATGGAGAACGTCGTTCTCGACGAACGCCGGGTTCCCGATTTCGACGACGGTTCGCTGACCGAAAACACCCGCTGCGCCTATCCGCTCGATTTCATCCCGAATGCCAGCGAAACCGGTACCGCGCCGCAGCCGCGCACGATCATCATGCTGACCGCCGATGCCTTCGGCGTGATGCCGCCGATCGCCAAGCTGACGCCGGAACAGGCGATGTATCACTTCCTGTCTGGCTACACCGCCAAGGTCGCCGGCACCGAGAAGGGCGTCACCGAGCCGGAAGCAACGTTCTCGACCTGCTTCGGCGCGCCGTTCATGCCGCGTCACCCGTCGGAATACGGCAACCTGCTGAAGGATCTGATCGCCAACAACGGCGTCACCTGCTGGCTGGTCAACACCGGCTGGACCGGCGGTGCCTATGGCGCCGGCAGCCGCATGCCGATCAAGGTGACCCGCGCCCTGCTCGCGGCAGCCCTCGACGGTTCGCTGAACGCTAGCGAACTGCGCACTGACGCGAACTTCGGCTTCGCCGTGCCGGTTTCGGTACCGGGCGTCGACGACGGCATTCTTGATCCGCGCTCGACCTGGGCTGATGGTAACGCCTATGACGCTCAGGCCCGTCGCCTCGTCGATATGTTCGTCGCCAACTTCGCCAAGTTCGAAGACCATGTCGATGGCAGCGTCCGCGATGCAGCTCCCGGCACGAAGATTGCCGCCGAATAAGCATTGCTGGCTATGATTCACGTGAAACCCGGCCTCAATGGCCGGGTTTCACTTTTTGTGGTTGCTTGTTTTCAAGCGGTTCGCTCTGTGCGCTGCAGCGCACGCGTCAAATGTGACGCGCAAAGGACGCTGTAAGGCTCGAGATCTGCTGCATAATTTTCTCCGTAAATCGATTCCGGTTTTAGGAATTATGCAGTAGAAAGCGCCAGGAGCGATCATGGCCAGCGACCCTTTATACATCAACGAACAGATCGTTATCGCCGGGTGGGAACTCAGCGAGCAATTCGTGCTGGCTGGCGGGCCGGGTGGACAGAACGTCAACAAGGTGTCGACGGCCGTTCAGTTGTTCTTCAATGTCCAGGCCTCGCCCGCGCTCACCGATCGCATCAAGGCCAACACCCTGAAGCTCGCCGGTCGCCGCGCCTCGAAAGACGGCGTGTTGATGATCGAGGCCAGTCGCTTTCGCAGCCAGGAGCGCAACCGCGAGGATGCCCGTGAACGGCTGAAGGAGATGATCCTGAAGGCCGCGGAGCCGCCGCCGCCACCGCGCAGGAAGACCAAGCCGACACGCGGCTCGATCGAGCGCCGACTGAAGGAAAAAACCGGTCGCGGCGAGACCAAGAAGTTGCGCGGCCGCCCGACTGGCGAGTGACTTGCGGTTGCGGATTCTTTTCGGCTGTCCCTTGTCTTTTGTCGCCAAGCGCCCTCTCTTATCGCGCAGGAACTTTTGCAGAAGGAGAAATCCATGGGCCTTTTCAGTTTTATCAAGAACGCCGGCAAGAAGTTGGGCATTGGCGGTGACGACGATGCGCCTGATGCCGACAGCGTCCAGAAGGAACTCGCTTCGCACGATCTCGGCACCAAGGACGTCCAGGTCGAAGTCGTCAACGACAAGGTGGTGCTGAAGGGTGTCGTCAAGGATCAGACGGCGTTCGAGAAGGCGGTCGTCGCCGTCGGCAACACGCTCGGCGTGTCTTCGGTCGAAGCGTCTGAGCTGAAGGTGGCGGATGCCGGTGCAGCGCCCGCGCCCGCCAAGGCCCCCGTCTTCTATACCGTCAAGAAGGGCGACAACCTCTGGAAGATCGCCGAGGCGCAGTACGGCAAGGGCAAGGGCGCCAAGCACACGGTCATCTTCGAGGCAAACAAACCGATGCTGACCCATCCCGACAAAATTTACCCCGGTCAGGTGCTGCGCATTCCGGATCTGGATGCCGCGTGACAGCCTTGTCGATGCGTGCATTTTCGAGCGTCGTTCTGGTGGTCGCAAGTCTTGGACTTGCCTCCGCCGGCACCGCGCAATCGCTGCGTGAGCCGGCTAAGGGTAGTTCGGAGCGTGCAGCGATCCTTGATGCCTTGCGGCCTGCCGTCGAGGCGGAGATGCGCGGTTCGGTTGAATTCGTCGTCACGACGATGCGAGCGGCGCCGAACTGGGCCTTCGTCCAGGTCGAGCCGCAACGTCCGGGCGGCGGCAGCATCGATCTCGCGCAGACCGGGTTTCGCGACGAGGCCGACATGATGGATGGCTTGACGGTGTTCGCGCTCGTCAGCTTCCAGGGCGGTCGATGGAATCTGGTGGATCACGTCGTTGGTCCGACGGATGTCGCCTATGCCGGCTGGTCTGAGCGCTACGGCGTCCCGGCAAAACTGCTCGGGCTTGAGGAGTGAGGGCAACCTCATGCAGGTTCTCCCGAAAGGAATAAAACACATCCCTGGCTTTCTCGACCGGGCCCGTCAGGAGCAGATCGTTGAAGCGATCAGGGGCGTGGTGCACGAAGCGCCGCTGTTCGTGCCGGCGATGCCGAAGACCGGTAAGCCGATGTCGGTGCGCATGACCAATTGCGGCCCGCTCGGCTGGGTGACCGACCGCGAGAAGGGCTACCGTTATCAGCCGCAGCATCCGGGGACGGGCAGGCCGTGGCCGCCGATGCCGGATGTTCTCCTTGAAATCTGGAATGCGGTTTCGGCCAGCGACAAACGGCCGGAAGCATGCCTGGTGAATTTCTATTCCGACGAGGCCCGCATGGGTCTGCACCAAGACAGGGACGAGCGCGATCTGGAAACATCAGTCGTCTCGATTTCCCTTGGCGATAGCTGCCTGTTTCGGGTCGGCGGCAGAGAGCGCGGCAGCCAGACCATATCCTTCAGGCTCGAAAGCGGCGATATCGTCGTGCTCGGCGGCGAGGGGCGTCTGGCCTTCCACGGCGTCGACCGGATCTATCCGAACACATCGACGCTGCTCAAGAACGGTGGCCGACTCAATCTGACGCTGCGCCGGGTGAACCCCTAAGGCATGTCGCGTCAAAATAGAGCGGCAGCCTTCGCGTCACGCCCACATTTTCCGCGAAGCCATCGCTGCGTATTCTCGGGTCGCACGCATGTTGCACGCTCAAAGCTTGCGCAGCGCCACCTTCTCGGTGAGGTGGTTGGGGCCTTTCTGCAGGATGAGGTCGGCGCGCGGCCGCGTCGGCAGAATGTTCTGGTGCAGGTTCTTCAGGTTGATGTTGTGCCAAAGTCCTTCGGCGATCGCGCGCGCCGCATCCTCGCTGATGGTCGCATAGCGGTGGAAGTAGGATTCCGGATTCTTGAAGGCCGTTTCCCTGAGGCGCATGAAGCGGCTGACATACCAGCTGTGGATCAGGCTCTCCTCGGCGTCGATGTAGATCGAGAAGTCGAAGAAGTCCGAGACCATCGGCACGATCTTGCCGTCGGCGGGCAGGTTGCGCGATTGCAGGACGTTGATGCCTTCGAAGATCAGAATGTCGGGCCGGTCGATGACCGTGTACTGGTCCGGCAGCACGTCATAGGTCATGTGCGAATAGCTCGGTGCCTTGACATTGGGCTGGCCGGCCTTGATCGCCGAGAGGAACCGCAGCAGCGCGCCGAGGTCGTAGCTTTCCGGGAAGCCCTTGCGATCCATCATGTTTTCGCGCTGCAGGACGGCGTTCGGATAGAGGAAGCCGTCCGTCGTCACCAGATCGACCTTCGGGCTCGACGGCCAGCGCGACAGGAGCTGGGCAAGGATACGTGCGGCCGTCGACTTGCCGACGGCGACCGATCCGGCAATGCCGATGACGAAGGGCGTCTTCGTCTCGCCGGACATGCTGAGGAAGCGCTTGCGCTGCTCGAACAAAAGCTGGGACGATTCCACATGCGCGGACAGAAGCCGCGACAGCGACAGGTAAATCTGCCTGACCTCGCCGAGGTCCACCGGGTCGTTCAGCGAGCGCAGACGCTGCACTTCGTCTGCCGTCAACGTCAGGGGCGTGTCCGCGCGAAAGCGGGACCACTCTTCGGCAGAAAACAGATGATAGGGCGAATAGTCCCGGTTCTGGAGATTGTCCGGGAGATCGACCGTTTCGATGTCTTGCGCAGCTAGGGTCATGGATCCTGCCGATTAGCCTTTTCCTGCAGACCGGATTGGCTTGTCCGCCGTGCAAGTTCGTCGAGCACATCCTGCAACGGAATGTCTGCAATTTTCAATACGACCATGAGATGATAGAGCAGATCGGCGCTCTCATCGACGAGATTCTGGCGGTCGTTGCGGATCGCTGCGATCACGGTTTCGACCGCTTCCTCGCCCAGCTTCTTGGCCGCTTTCTGCTGGCCGCTTGCGACCAGTTTCGCCGTCCAGGATTCGTCCGGTGACGCTTTGGCGCGCGCGGCGACGATGGTCTCGAGGTCGGAAAGGGAGAAATCACTCATGAACGAAACCCTGAAACTCAATCGAGACGCATGGCGATGCCATGTTCGGCCATATAGCGCTTGGTTTCGCCAATGCTATAGGTGCCGAAGTGGAAGATCGAAGCGGCCAGAACCGCCGTCGCATGGCCGTCGCGGATGCCGGCAACCATATGGTCGAGCGTGCCGACGCCTCCGGACGCAATGACCGGCGCACGCACCGCATCGGCAACCGCCCGGGTGAGCGCGATATCGTAGCCGCTCTTCGTTCCGTCACGATCCATCGAGGTCAAAAGGATTTCGCCGGCACCGAGATCGACGACGCGCCGGGCAAAGTCCACCGCATCGATGCCCGTCGTCTGGCGGCCGCCATGGGTGAAGATTTCCCACCGGTTCTCTTCGCCGTCCTTCGAGACTTTCTTGGCGTCGATCGCAACGACGATGCACTGGTTGCCGAACTTGTCGGCGGCTTCGGCGACGAACTCCGGGTTCTTCACCGCCGCCGTGTTGATCGACACCTTGTCGGCGCCTGCCAAAAGCAGCTTGCGGATATCGGCCACCTGACGCACGCCACCGCCGACGGTCAGTGGCATGAAACACTGCTCGGCCGTGCGCGCCACCACATCGAAGATGGTTTCGCGGTTGTCCGACGAGGCGGTGATGTCGAGGAAGCAGAGCTCGTCCGCTCCGGCCGCATCATAGGCGCGGGCTGCCTCCACCGGGTCGCCGGCATCGATCAGGTCGACGAAGTTGACCCCTTTGACGACCCGACCGTCCTTGACGTCGAGGCAGGGGATAACGCGGGCTTTGAGGGTCATCGGCTCATGCCTTTCTCGTGGCGCGGATCAGCGCCAGGGCTTCCTGCGGGTCGATGCGGCCATCATAGAGCGCACGGCCGGAGATCGCGCCTTCAAGTTTTGCCGCATCCGGGGCGATCATTCGCCGGATATCATCCATCGAAGCGAGACCGCCCGAAGCGATCACCGGGATCGAAACCGCATCGGCAAGCTCCAGCGTCGAAGGCCAGTTGATGCCCGTGAGAATGCCGTCGCGATCGATGTCGGTGTAGATGATCGCCGATACGCCGGCACCCTCGAATTTCTTCGCAAGCTCGATGACGCCGAGTTCCGACGCCTCGGCCCAGCCCTCGACCGCAACCTTGCCGCCCTTAGCGTCGATGCCGACGGCGACCTTGCCCGGGAATTTTCGGCAGGCTTCGATCACCAGTGCCGGGTCGCGCACCGCGACGGTGCCGAGGATGACGCGGGCAAGCCCGCGCGACAGCCAGTTGTCGATATGGTCAAGCGTACGGATGCCGCCGCCGAGTTGGACCGGGTTCTTGGTCGACTTGAGGATCGCGTCGACGGCAGCACCATTAACGGTCTCGCCGGCAAAGGCACCGTTGAGGTCGACCACATGCAACCACTCGAAACCCTGCTCCTCGAAGGCGCGCGCCTGGGCGCCCGGATCCGGGTTGTAGACCGTTGCCTGCTCCATGTCGCCGAGCTTCAGGCGCACGCATTGCCCGTCTTTCAGGTCGATAGCGGGAAAAAGGATCATGTATCTATCCGATCAGAGGTCGCCGGAGCCTTCAGGGCTTCCAACGCAGGAAATTCGAGATGAGGGCAAGGCCAAGCGCCTGGCTCTTTTCCGGATGGAACTGCGAGCCGGCCTTGTTGCCATTGGCGACGAAGGCGGTGACGGCGCCGCCGTAATCCGCCTCGGCCACAACATCGCCGGCATTTTCCGCGGCCAGATGGTAGGAGTGCACGAAATAGGCGTGCAGGCCGTCGTCGCCGGTGCGGATGCCGTCAAACAGCGGGTGCGTGCGGGCAAGCCGCAGCGTGTTCCAGCCGATCTGTGGGATTTTCAGCGACGGATCCGCCGGCCTCATTTCTACGACGTCGCCGGGGATCCAGCCGAAGCCGTGGGTCGTGGTCTTTTCCAGGCCGCGCGACGACATCAGCTGCATGCCGACGCAGATGCCGAGAAACGGGCGACCGGCCTCTTCGACGACCTCGGTCAGTGCCTGCTCCATGCCGTCGACGGCCGTAAGGCCGCGACGGCAATCGGCATAGGCGCCCACGCCCGGCAGGACGATGCGGTCGGCGGTCGCCACCCGCTCGGGCCTGTCCGTCAGGTCGATCTCTGCGTCGATGCCGGCTTCCCGCGCTGCCCGTTCGAAAGCCTTCGTTGCCGAGCGCAGATTGCCCGATCCATAGTCGATAATGGCGACGCGCATCAGCGTTCTCCGTAGGATTCAAAAAGCCCAAGACCCGGGCCGGTGTTTGCCGGCGCCTGTCTCGGCCAGTCGACAGATGGCCGCTCCGCTGCCTTTCGGTCGGCCGGGGCCACGTTTGCGAAGTAGATTTCCTCGGCGGTCTCAAGATCGCGCGCCGGCACGATCGAGCGCACCGTCCAGTTGCGGGCGATCAGGCGGCGGGCGATGAAAACAGGGCCTTCCAGCGAGACCATGAGGCCGAGCGCCAGATGCAACAGCAGCGCTGCCAGGAGGCCGCCACCGATCACCGACAGAGAGATTAACAAAATCTGCAGAACAGCAACTGCGATTCCGAAGAGCCACATGCGCTTGGCGAAAAGCCAGAGCGCCGGAAACAGAAAGGCGCCCCACGAGAAGCCGTCGGCGACGAAACGCGCTCGGTCATCGTCGGCGCGGGCGCCCGGCGGGGTCAGGATCATGTAAGAGGCCATGGTCATCAGCCAGATAATGACCGCTCAGGCAAGCGTACCCTTGGTCGAGGGAACGCGTCCGGCCTGGCGCGGGTCGATTTCGGTTGCCGTGCGAAGCACGCGGGCGACGGACTTGAAGCAGGTCTCGGCGATATGATGGTTGTTGGCGCCGTAGATATTTTGGATATGCAGCGTGATCCCGGCATTCTGGGCGAGCGCCTGGAAGAATTCGCGCACCAGTTCGGTGTCGAACGTGCCGATCTTCGGTGAGGTAAAGGCGACGTTCCAGACAAGGAACGGCCGGCCGGACACATCCACCGCCGCGCGCGTCATCGTCTCGTCCATGGCAAGGTCGAGCGAGGCGTAGCGGGTAATGCCGCGCCGGTCGCCAAGCGCCTTGGCAATGGCCTGGCCGATGGCAATGCCAGTGTCTTCGACAGTGTGGTGATCGTCGACATGGAGGTCGCCATCGGTCTTGATGTCCATGTCGATCAGCGAATGTCGGGAAAGCTGGTCCAGCATGTGGTCGAAGAAGCCGACTCCGGTCGCAATCTTCGACGTTCCGGTTCCATCGATATTGACGGATACGGACACGGCCGTTTCATTCGTCTTTCGCGAAACTTGGCCGGTGCGGCTGGACGTGGCTTCTGCCATCAGGCTCTCCTGTATGCGCTGGAGCCGCTCCTTATCAGGGGAGGCGGAAAATATCCAGAACCGCGGCTGAGATTCGAACGATTCGGGCAGGCGCCCGATTTACGGTCAACTGCGTGGCTCACCGGGATTTGCAATCGCGTAAGGCGCACTTACATAGGCTCCAAGCAACCAGGCTCGTTCGAGCCCCCAACGCCCCTGGTTCTGGGGCCGACAGGTATCTTCAATGAGTGAACACAATCCCTACGGAACGATGCATGCGACCACCATCATCACGGTGCGCAAGGACGGCAAGGTGGTGATGGCCGGCGACGGCCAGGTCAGCCTTGGCCAGACGGTGATGAAGAGCAATGCCCGCAAGGTACGGCGTCTCGCCAAGGGCGACGTTATCGCCGGCTTTGCCGGGGCGACGGCCGATGCCTTCACGCTTCTGGAGCGGCTCGAAGCCAAGCTGGAGCAATATCCCGACCAGTTGATGCGCGCGGCAGTGGAACTCGCCAAGGATTGGCGCACCAACAAGTATTTGCGCAATCTCGAAGCGATGATGCTGGTCGCCGACAAGTCGATCACGCTGGCGATTACCGGCAATGGCGACGTGCTGGAGCCGGAACATGGAACGATCGCCATCGGCTCGGGCGGCAACTATGCCTTTGCCGCGGCCCGCGCCCTGATGGACAGCGACAAGTCGGCCGAAGAAATCGCCCGCCGGGCGCTCGAGATCGCAGGCGACATCTGCGTCTATACCAACCACAATATCGTGGTGGAGACGCTGGATGGCAACTGACCAGGTTCATGTCAGCTTCGAACGGGTGGCCGATGACCACCTGCCGATGCTGCATGCCTGGTTGAGCGAGCCGCATGTGCGGCAATGGTGGGGTGATCCGGACAAGGAAGTCGTGTTGATCCGCGACGGCTGCGCCACGGGCGAAGTGGATGGCTTCATCTTCCATGTAGCCGGCGAGCCCGCCGGCTACATCCAGTCCTGGACACCGTCCGAATATGACGAAGAGCCGTGGGCGAAGGATCTGCCCGGCGATGTCCCCGGCGTCGATATCTTCATCGGCCCGCCGGAGATGACCGGAAAAGGCGTGGCGTCGCTGGCCTTGAGGGCCTTTGCGCAGACGCTTTTTGCCGCCGGCGCACCACGGATCGTGATCGACCCCGATGCGGGCAACAGAAGGGCCGTGAGGGCCTATGCGAAAGCTGGCTTCGTGCCCTTTGGCGAATGGATAGATGCGTCCGGCCGCACACTCCTGATGGAGCTGACGCGGACCGAGTTTGAGAGGAATACATGAGTACTTTTTCACCTAGGGAAATCGTGTCGGAACTCGACCGGTTCATCATCGGCCAGAACGACGCCAAGCGCGCGGTGGCGATTGCGCTGCGCAACCGCTGGCGGCGCCAGCAGCTCGGCGACGAGTTGCGTGACGAGGTCATGCCGAAGAATATTCTGATGATCGGGCCGACCGGTGTCGGCAAGACGGAAATCTCCCGCCGTCTGGCAAAGCTTGCCGGTGCACCCTTCGTCAAGGTCGAGGCGACCAAGTTCACCGAAGTCGGCTATGTCGGCCGCGATGTCGAACAGATCATCCGCGACCTCGTCGAGGTCGGCATCGGTCTCGTGCGCGAAAAGCGCCGGGCGGAGGTCAAGGCAAGGGCGCACCAGAATGCCGAGGAGCGGGTGCTTGACGCGCTGGTCGGCGCCACGGCCTCGCCGGCAACGCGCGATTCCTTCCGCAAGAAGCTGCGCGCCAACGAACTGGACGACAAGGAGATCGAGGTCGATATCGCCGAGACCGGCGCGCCGGGCGGCTTCGAAATTCCGGGCATGCCGGGCGCCAATATCGGTGTACTCAACCTGTCGGAAATGTTCGGCAAGGCGATGGGCGCACGCACCAAGAAGGTCAAGACGACGGTCAAGGCTTCCTATGAGGTGCTCGTCAACGACGAGTCCGACAAGCTGCTCGACAACGAGCAGATCCAGCGCGAGGCGATGAGGGCGGTCGAGGACGACGGCATCGTCTTCCTCGACGAGATCGACAAGATCGCATCGCGTGAAGGCGGCATGGGTGCCGGCGTATCGCGCGAAGGCGTTCAGCGCGATCTGCTGCCGCTGGTGGAAGGCACGACGGTTGCGACCAAGTATGGACCGGTAAAGACCGATCACATTCTCTTCATCGCCTCGGGCGCCTTCCATGTGTCGAAGCCTTCCGATCTTCTGCCCGAACTGCAGGGCCGCCTGCCGATCCGCGTCGAGCTGCGTGCCCTGACCAAGGAAGACTTCCGCCGCATCCTGACGGAGACCGAGGCGAGCCTCATCCGTCAGTACAAGGCTCTGCTTGAGACGGAAGAAGTGAAACTCGACTTCACCGACGATGCCATCGATGCGCTTGCCGACGTGGCAGTCCAGCTCAACTCGAGCGTCGAGAACATCGGCGCCCGCCGGCTGCAGACGGTGATGGAGCGCGTGCTGGATGAAATCTCGTTCAATGCGCCGGATAGCGCTGGCCAGGCTATCACGATCGATGCCGAATATGTGCGCAAGCACGTCGGCGATCTCGCCGCCAACACCGACCTGTCGCGTTACATCCTGTGACGCACGCGTTGCATCCTGTAACGCGGAGGTGGCGGCAATCCTTTGCCGTCAGGCAACCGTGAAGATGCAAGGCGCCTGTCTCTCGACAGGCGCCTTCATTTTTTCTAACACGGAAACCGCAATCGATCGTGGCCGGAGGCATCTTTCCGACACGATCCTGTCGTAGGAGCCGCACCGCTGGATAGGGCGTCTCCACCGTTCATAGGAAGAAGAGATCGTGCGTTTTACCGCCTGCATGCTCGCTATTGCCACGTTTTGCCTGACCGCAGGCCAGACGATGGCGGCCAATGTTGTTCCGCCGGGCAACCGGAACGTCGAACAACCCGGCATCCCGGGCGCATCCGTTCGCCGCACCAAGGCCGGCCGCACGTCCTTCGATGCCAAATTCGAGAAGGTGCGGGATCTGCTCGCCAATGACCGGCAGCTGATCAGCAAGATCAAGTCGACGTCGCGCGCCTATGGCATCGCACCGATCCACATGATCGGCGCCATCGTCGGCGAACATACCTACAATGTCGATGCCTACGATCGGCTGCAGTCCTACTACGTCAAGGCTGCAGCCTATGCCGGTAACAGCTTCCAGTTCGGCTATGACGGCGAGACGGTGGCTGAGTTCGTCGCCCGCCCGCAATTTGCCGACTGCACCGGAAAGAAGAGCTCCTATTCGCTGTGGAGCTGCCGCGAGCGGGTCTGGGACAGCGAATTCCGCGGCAAGTCCGTCGGCGGCAAGTCCTTCCCGAACAACCGTTTCAGCGCCGTTTTCTTCCAGCCGTTCTTTGCCGGCCAGACCTTTGGCCTCGGGCAGATCAATCCGCTGACCGCCCTGATGCTGACCGATATCGTCTCGAAGACGTCGGGCTACGAACGGCTCGACGAGAACAACGCCGCCGGGGTCTACGCGGCGATCATGGATCCTGATGTCTCGCTCGCCTATATGGCCGCCTCGATCCGCCACTCGATCGACGTCTACAAGTCGATCGCCGGCGTCGATATTTCAGGCAATCCCGGCGTCACCGCCACGCTTTACAATGTCGGCAATCCGGACCAACGCGCAGCAGCCCTTGCCGCCAGGAACCAGGGCGGCGAGACCCAGTGGCCCGAAGAAAACTATTACGGCTGGCTGGTGAACGACAAGCTCGTGGAGCTCGAAGGCCTGTTGTGATTCATGTGAAGCACTTTCCTTGATTGCGCCGTAAAAACCTGAAATCCTGGCGCAATCGAGAAAGGCCTATCACCATGGACATGCGTCCGGAGCCCTTCGAACCACCGGCTCCCATTCCTCGGGTCGGCGTGCCGTCCTACCTGAAGATCATCAAGACTGTTCTGCGCAATCCGCTCGAACTCTGGGGCGAGCCGTCCTACACGCTGCCGTGGATCGAGACCAAGTTCATCACGCAGCGCACCCTGATCGTCAACGATCCCGGCCTCATCCGCTATATCCTCGTCGAAAACGTCAGCAACTATGAGATGTCGAAGGTTCGGCGGCTGATCCTCCGCCCGATCCTGCGTGACGGTCTTCTGACGGCCGAAGGCGAGATCTGGAAACGGTCGCGCAAGGCCATTGCGCCGGTTTTTACCCCGCGCCACGCCAAGGGATTCGCCGGGCAGATGCTGCGCCGGTCGGAAGAGTTCGTCGAACGCTACGCGCACGCGAAGGTGAAGCCGTTCACCACCAATGTCGCCAGCGACATGACCGAACTGACCTTCGATATCCTGGCGGAAACGCTGTTTTCCGGTGAGGTCGCCGTCGAAAGGGAGGGCTTCGTCCAGAGTGTAGAAGAGCTTCTGCACCGCATGGGGCGCGTCGATCCGATGGATATCCTGCTGGCGCCGGAATGGCTGCCGCGATTGACCCGCATCGGCGGCAAGAAGGTCATGAACCGGTTCCGGTCGATCGTCTCGGAAACGATGGCGATGAGGCGCCAGCGCATGGCGACGGACCCAGCAGGCACGCCCAACGATTTCCTCACATTGCTGCTGCAGACGGAGGGCGCAAACGGCCTTTCGACGCAAGAGATCGAGGACAATATCCTCACCTTCATCGGCGCCGGGCATGAGACCACTGCCCGGGCGTTGGCCTGGACGCTCTATTGCGTCGCCAACACGCCGGCTTTCCGCGAGACGATGGAGGCGGAGATCGACACCGTGCTCAAGAGCGGTGCCGAACCGGTCGAATGGCTGAACCTGATGCCGCATGTGCTGGCGGCCTTCGAGGAGGCGATGCGTCTCTACCCGCCGGCGCCGTCGATCAATCGCGCCGCCATCGAGGAGGACGAATGGACGTCACCGTCCGGCGAGCGCGTCAGGATACCCAAGGGCATCGCGGTTCTGGTGATGCCGTGGACGTTGCACCGTCACGTGCTCTACTGGGACCGGCCGCGCGCCTTCATGCCCGAGCGTTTCCTGCCGGAAAACCGCGAGAAGCTGCATCGTTTTCAGTATCTGCCTTTCGGCGCCGGACCGCGCATCTGCATCGGCGCGACCTTCGCGCTGCAGGAGGCGGTCATTGCGCTTGCCGTCCTGATGCATCGGTTCCGTTTCGACGTCACCGACGAGACCCGGCCCTGGCCGGTGCAGAGGCTGACTACTCAACCGCGGGGCGGCTTGCCGATGCGGGTTTCGGCTCGCTGAAGGTCTTGCCGGGAATAGCCG
The DNA here is from genome assembly GCF_001424825.1 of Ensifer sp. Root31. Classification (NCBI taxonomy): domain Bacteria; kingdom Pseudomonadati; phylum Pseudomonadota; class Alphaproteobacteria; order Hyphomicrobiales; family Rhizobiaceae; genus Ensifer; species Ensifer sp. Root31. The sequence goes on from NZ_LMCO01000009.1 coordinate 110,891, forward strand.
ATTGCACGCCACGCACCGGCGAATCCGCCGGCATCGGCTGCGGCAACAGCTTCGATGGCTTCTTGATGGTCTTGATCGCGGCGCAGGTCGCATCCCCGACATTGTCGCAGGGCTTGTAGACGACGATCTCGCTGCCGGCACCGTCGTCCCACACCGCCTGGATCGTCAATGTCTTGGCCTCGTTTGCGGGCAGCGAGATGTAGACATACTCGGCCGTTTCGTCGGCGGGCAGGTTGAAGGGGATCTGCGGATTGCATTTTGCCAAGGGGAAGCGCTTGTCGAGAGCGTCCGAGTTGATCGAGTAGCGGATTTCCGATAGCCGGCAATGCATCGTCTGCAGCGCGGTAAAATAGATCAGCTGCCGGTCGTCGTAGTTGCGAAACTGGATCCACCCGGTCTGCTTGTTGGCGTCGAGCATCGCCTTGTAGATCGAGACGTCGGGCAGTTGCGGCTTGTATTCCTCCTCCACGGCGTCCTGCGCGCCGCCCGGCTGGGCGAAGAGCAGACCTGCCGCAAGAATGCCGGCGACTGCCGAAGCTCTGGAAAACGTCATGCCGCACCCCCGTTCGTATCGTGTCGCTCTGCTGACTGCGAATGTCCGCGACACGATGGCCTTCTCTTCCAATATGTCATATCACCGGATCGATCCCCATTGAACCCGGCGCTACCCCGGGCCGAAACACTGGACTGGCTTGAATTGACGTCCCATTTTCTTCTCGGCATCGATACCGGCGGAACCTACACCGACGCCGTTCTCTTCAGCGAAACGGCGGGTGTCGTCGCCAAGGCAAAGGCGCTGACGACCCGCCACGATCTGGCCGTCGGGATTTCCGGCGCGGTGGAATCCGTCTTGGAGAAGGCCGGCGTCCCGGCTTCCGCCATCGGCCTCGTATCCCTGTCGACCACGCTTGCGACCAACGCGCTCGTCGAGGGCCAGGGCGGCCGTGCCGGCCTGGTGATGATCGGCTTCGGGCCAGACGATCTCAAGCGTGACGGGCTGCAGGATGCGCTCGGCTCCGATCCGGTGATCTTCCTGCCGGGCGGTCACAACGTTCACGGCGGCGAGACGCCGCTCGACATGACCGCGCTCGATGAGGCCCTGCCGACCTTGGCCAATCAGGTTTCCTCCTTTGCGATCGCCGGCTATTTTGCCGTCCGCAATCCGGATCACGAGAAGCGGGTGCGCGACCGCATCCGCGAAGTCTCGCATCTGCCGGTTACCTGCAGCCATGAGCTTTCGTCCAAGCTCGGCGGCCCGCGCCGGGCGCTGACGACACTGCTGAACGCCCGGCTCGTCTCGATGATCGATCGCCTGATCGGCTCGTGCGAGGGCTTTTTGAAGTCCCGCGGCATCGATGTGCCCATGATGGTTGTGCGCGGCGATGGCGCCTTGATCTCGGCCGAGGAGGCAAGACTTCGGCCGATCGAGACGATCCTTTCCGGCCCTGCCGCCAGCCTTGTCGGTGCGCGGCACCTGACCGGCCTCGACAATGCCGTGGTCTCGGATATCGGCGGCACGACGACGGATGTCGCGGTACTTGACCGCGGTCGTCCGCGGCTCGATGGCGAAGGTGCGGTGGTCGGCGGTTTCCGCACCATGGTCGAGGCGGTGGCGATGCGCACCTATGGCCTTGGCGGCGATTCGGAGGTCCGCATCAATGATCGTGGGCTGAAGGCGAAGATCGACCTTGGGCCGAGGCGGTTGATGCCGCTCAGCCTCGCGGCGGCGCTGCATGGCGATGCGGTGCTGTCCGTTTTGGAAAAACAACTGCGGGCGCAACATGCCGGCCGCAACAACGGCCGCCTGGCTGTTCGCACCGGTCTACCCGACCATCTGGCGAGCGGTCTGCAGCCACAGGAGCAGGCGCTCTACGAGCGCATCGGCACAGTGCCGATCTCGCTTGAAAACCTGCTGACCTCGACGCCGCAGCGGGCAACGCTGGACCGGCTGGTGGCACGCGGCCTGGTGCATATCTGCGGCCTGACGCCCTCCGATGCAATGCATGTGCTCGGCAGGCAGTCGCAATGGAGCGTCGAGGCTGCCCGTCTCGGCATCGAACTGGCAGCGCGCATCCGCGACGGCTCCGGCCAGCCGATTGCTGCATCTGCCGAGGCGATGGCCGAGATGATCGTCGATCGCGTCACGCGCCAATCGTGCGAAGTCATCCTGCAGGCCTGTCTCGGCGAAGACGGGGCAGGGGCCATCGACCCGGCGGTCTCGCAGGCAGTCGATCGTGCTCTGACCCGCGCGCCTGGTATCGTGCGGTTTTCGATCGGTCTCGATCGCCCGCTCGTCGGTTTGGGGGCTTCGGCCCCGGTCTATTATCCCGCCATTGCCGACATGCTTGGCACCGAGCCATCCATCCCTGATGAGGCCGATGTCGCAAATGCCGTCGGTGCGGTTGTCGGCCAGGTGCGGGCAACCGTCACCGTGTTCGTCACCACGCCGGAAGAGGGCATTTTCATCGTCAACGGAGCAGGGGTGAGCGAGCGTTTTCTCGATCAGGACCAGGCCTTTTCAGCGGCCCGCCGTCGCGCCGAGACGATGGCGCTTGAGGCGGCACGCACCAACGGTGCCGACGAGCCGGCTTCGATGCTGCGAGAAGAAATCGACGCTCCCGAGGTCGAAGGAAGCCGCAAGCTGGTCGAGGCACGTTTCATCGCGTCGGCGAGCGGCAGGCCGCGCATTGCCCATGGCTGATCTTTTCGATTTTGGAAATAATTCTTCGCATCCTTGCTGAATTGACAGGGAATGAATTGGTGAGAAACTGCCGGCCTTTCACGCGCGCGAGTGGCCTGTTTCAAGGAGTAAAAAGATGGACCGCATTGAGAAATACGGATTGAAGATCGATGCAGGTCTGCATGGCTTTCTGGTCGACGAGGCGATGCCGGGCACCGGCGTCGACGCCGAGCGGTTTTTTTCCGCGCTGTCGGAGATCGTCCATGACCTCGCGCCGAAGAACCGCGCCTTGCTTGCCAAGCGCGACGATCTGCAGGCCAGGATCGATGCCTGGTATCGCGAAAATGGCGCGCCGAGCGACCTCGAAGCCTACCAGGGCTTTCTGAAGGAGATAGGTTATCTCCTGCCTGAGGGCCCCGAGTTTTCTGTTTCGACTGATAATGTCGATCCTGAAATCGCTACGATCGCCGGTCCGCAGCTCGTCGTTCCCGTCATGAATGCACGCTATGCCCTCAACGCCGCCAACGCACGCTGGGGTTCGCTCTATGACGCCCTCTACGGCACCGATGCCATTTCCGACGAAGGCGGTGCGGAAAAGGGACGCGGCTACAATCCCAAGCGCGGCACCAAGGTCATTGCCTGGGCGCGCGACTTCCTCAATGCAAGCGCGCCGCTGGAAAGCGGCAGCTGGGCGGATGTTGCGTCGCTGAAGATTGCTTCCGGCAGCCTTTCGGTTGCGCTTGCGGGCGGAGCGAAGACGACGCTTCGCAACTCCGAGCAGTTTGCCGGCTTTGCGGGTTCGCACGAAGCGCCGTCGCAGATCGTTCTCCGGCACAACAATCTGCATGCCGTCGTCGTTCTCGATGCGACGACTCCGATCGGCAAGGATGACCCGGCTCATATTTCCGACGTCATTCTCGAATCCGCGATCACCACCATCATGGACTGCGAAGATTCGGTTGCGGCGGTCGATGCCGAAGACAAGGTCGTCGTATACCGCAACTGGCTCGGCCTGATGAAGGGCGATCTCGAGGAGGAAGTCGCCAAGGGCGGCCGCAGCTTCATGCGCCGCCTCAACGCCGATCGCGTCTACACGGCGCCAAGTGGGGGCACGCTGACCTTGCCAGGCCGCTCGTTGATGCTGGTGCGCAACGTCGGTCACCTGATGACGAATCCGGCTATCCTTGATCGCGACGGAAACGAGGTGCCGGAAGGCATCATGGACGCGATGGCAACCGCGCTGATCGCTCTGCACGATATCGGCCAGGGCGGCCGCCGCATGAACTCCCGCGACGGCTCAATGTATGTCGTCAAGCCGAAGATGCATGGGCCGGAAGAAGTCGCTTTCGCCTGCGAGATCTTCTCGCGCGTCGAGGCGGCACTCGGCATGCCCGCCAACACCATGAAGATGGGCATCATGGACGAGGAGCGCCGCACGACGGTCAATCTCAAGGAGTGCATCCGCGCCGCGCGCGAACGCGTCGTCTTCATCAACACCGGTTTCCTCGATCGCACCGGCGACGAGATCCACACTTCGATGGGAGCCGGTCCGATGATCCGCAAGGGCGACATGAAACAGGCCGCCTGGATCGGCGCTTACGAAAACTGGAACGTCGACATCGGTCTCGAATGCGGGCTTTCCGGCCATGCGCAGATCGGCAAGGGCATGTGGGCCATGCCGGACCTGATGGCGGCGATGCTGGAGCAGAAGGTCGCCCACCCGAAGGCGGGTGCCAATACCGCCTGGGTGCCGTCGCCGACGGCTGCGACCCTGCACGCTACGCATTATCACCGGGTCAATGTCGCCGACGTTCAGGCCGGCTTGAAGAGCCGGGCACGGGCCAAGCTCAGCGATATACTGTCGGTTCCGGTCGCGACCCGTCCGAACTGGACGCCAGAGGAAATCCAGCGCGAGCTCGATAACAACGCGCAGGGCATTCTCGGCTACGTCGTGCGCTGGGTCGATCAGGGCGTCGGTTGCTCCAAGGTGCCCGACATCAACAATGTCGGCCTGATGGAGGATCGTGCCACTCTGCGCATCTCGGCGCAGCACATGGCGAACTGGTTGCATCACGGCGTCGTCACCGAGGCGCAGGTGGTCGAGACGATGGAGCGCATGGCCGCCGTCGTCGACGGCCAGAACGCCGATGATGCACAGTATGCAGCGATGGCCGGCAATTTTGACGGCTCGATTGCCTTCCAGGCAGCGCTCGAGCTGGTGCTCAAGGGCCGCGAGCAGCCGAACGGTTATACCGAACCGGTCCTGCATCGCCGTCGCCGCGAGTTGAAGGCCCGGCTGGCCGCCTGATCAAGGCGGCGCCGGGCTTCATCAACGCCGGAGACTTTCCAGGAAAACTGCGAAGCGGTTTTCCGTCCGGAAACGCGAAAAACCAAAGACATAGGGCGTTTCCGTGCCTCCGTTTGGGGCGGAAACGCTGTAGATCAGAACTCGGCCCAGCCTTCGGTGGACAAGGCCGCGTTGCCCTGCACCGCATACCCAGCCGATCGTACCGCAGGCGGTCGGTTTCCGATGTTCGCGTGCTGTTGGGGCGTGACGGCGCGGGGCGGCGTCCGCCGCGCCTCTGGCTTGGCCGCGGCACGGGTTTCCCCGGAAAGTTGGAACCTTCCGATCAGGGCGCGAAGGTTCGTGCCTTCCTGGGCAAGCGTCGCCGACGCGGCATTCGCCTCCTCGACCATGGCGGCGTTGCGCTGCGTCACCTGATCCATCTGGTTGACGGCGGTATTGACCTCGGCCAGCCCTACCGACTGTTCCCGGGCCGAGGTGGCGATGGCAGCCATATGCTCGTTGATGGTGATGACGTGCGCCTCGATGGTCTTGAGCGCCTCGCCGGTGTCGCGCACCAGCCGCACCCCGCTCTCGACTTCGGAGCTGGAGCTGCGAATCAGTTCCTTGATTTCCTTGGCTGCCTTTGCCGAACGCTGCGCCAGTTCGCGCACTTCCTGCGCCACGACCGCAAATCCCTTGCCGGCGTCGCCCGCCCGCGCTGCCTCGACGCCGGCGTTCAGCGCCAAAAGGTTGGTCTGAAAGGCGATCTCATCGATCACACCGATGATGCTGGAAATCTGACTGGATGATTCTTCGATCCGCCGCATCGCCTCGACGGCATTGGCCACGACGACGGCCGACTGCGTCGCGCTGGTCTTTGCTTCGCCTGCCACGTCGCGGGCTTCCTCCGTCCGGCGCGAGGAATTGCTGACATTGGCGGTGATCTGGTCGAGGGCCGCTGCCGTTTCCTCCAGGGATGCCGCCTGTTGCTCCGTGCGTTTCGACAGGTCGTCGGCGCTCTGGCTGATTTCGCGGGTGCCCATGCCGATATTGCCGGCGCTGTCAGCGACGGCGAGCATGGCATCGTTGAGCTGCGCGGCGGCCTTGTTGAGGTCGTGACGCAACTGCTCGAACTCTGCGGAGAAGGGTTCCTCCAGCCGCACGGCGAGATCGCCGTCGGCCAGCCGCTGCAAGCCGGTCGCAAGGCCTGACGTCGCCTGGATCAATTTCTGCTGCGCGGCCTCTTCGGCCTCGTCCTGCATCCGCGTGCGTTCCGCTTCGCCATTGCGGCGGCTTTCCTCGGCCTCGGCCTGCAGACGAAGGTTGGATCGGGCCGCTTCCCGGAACGACTGGATGGCGCGGGCCATCTCGGCGATTTCGTCCTTGCCGGTCACATTCGATCCGTCGTCTTCGAGATGGCCGTCGATCAGCTTGCGCATCGCCCCGATCTGCCTGGCGAGCGGACCGATGACGCCACGTGAAACCACCAGGTAGGTTCCAGCAGCCAGCGCGAGAACGAGCAGGATGATGCCGATGCTGACAGCTCGCACCGTTTCGAATTCGCGATGCTGTTCCTGAAAGACCTTGTCCGACAAGTGCACCTGAAGGTCGGAAATTTCCGAGATGGTCTCGGTCAAGGGATCGATGGTTTCGTAAAGCGAGGTGCGAACGAAGCTGTCGAGCGCCGCAGAATCACGCTCAGACAGGATTTTCGTCAGCGTTGCGATCGAGTCCATCGCGACCACCATCTGCTGCTTGGCGTTCTCGACAAGCTTCTGCTCCTCCGGTGTCATAGAGGTCGCGACATAGGCGTCCCAATTGGCGGTTATCACCTGCCGGGCGTCGTTGACCGAGGCAAGACCGGCCTCCATCGTCTCGTTTCCGTTGCGCACCTTGTGCGCCGCATCGACGATCGAGACGGCAAAAGCGTCCGATGTTGCCTTCAGATTTTTCAAGGGAACGATACGGTCGGCATAGACCGCATCCATCGTCGCGCTGTTTTCGGCAAGCGCATGCTGGCTGTAGACGGCAATGCCGATCGCGATGAGTGACAACAGTGCAATCGCACTCAGGAGCTTGGTCTTGATCAGCATGGCGGTCCCTTGGTTAGGTATCTCTCGGCCACACTTTTTAATTAATTAGATAATCCTTACTTAATAAGGCGCTGAATTTCAGGCCTTCTTGCGCGTTTTTTGAACAAATAATCGCAACGGAACCGGAAGCCAGCCACCCTGGTTTGAAGCACCGGAAGCGGGGCAACTCTGCGTAGCGACGTCGAGGAAATATCGTCGTGGACGTTCGGCCAACAAAAAAGCCGCCGAGGAATCCGGCGGCTTTCTGATTGCATGATCCTGGTCGCGTTTTACTGCTGAACGACCACGCGTGCGTTCTTGCCCGGACGAACGCGGGAGTAGAGATCGATGATGTCCTGGTTCATCAGACGGATGCAGCCCGACGAAGCGGCCGTGCCGATCGACGACCATTCCGGCGTGCCATGCAGGCGGAACAGCGTGTCCTTGCCCTGGTCGTTGAAGAGATAGAGTGCACGAGCGCCGAGCGGGTTCTTCAGGCCCGGGCCCATGCCTGCCTCGACATACTTGGCCACTTCCGGCTTCCGTTCCGCCATTTCCTTCGGCGGGTGCCACATCGGCCATTCCTGCTTCCAGGCGATATAGGCTTCGCCTTCCCATGCAAAGCCGGCCTTGCCGACGCCGATTCCGTAGCGAACGGCCTTGCCGCCGGGCAGCACGTAGTAGAGGAACCGGTTCGGGGTGTTGACGACGATGGTGCCGGGACGCTCGCTCGTCGAATAATCGACGATCTGGCGATGGAAGCGGCCATCGACCTTGTTGATCGGAACTGCAGGGAGCGCGTAACCGTGATCCTCAACTGCGCCATAATTGCCCGAAAAGATCTGATTCGAAGCGACCTGTTCCGCAACGGGAGCAGGCTCACCGCTTGCCGTCTCGGACTTGGTCGAAGTTGTCGAGCAGCCGGCTACGGCGAGTGTCGCCGCCAGGCTGCACAGGAGGAAGGCATTGCGGAAGCGCATAGGAGTCTCTTAAAATAAGAAGCGAAGAAAAACTGGGTCGGCCCGACCATCAGTGACAACGGTTATTTTCGATTAGTTGCTGCTATGCAAGGGATTGCGTGGCAACAAGGCGGCGGGAAAGTGTAAATTCCGTGACGCTGGCTTTTTTGCAACAAAAGCGGTGGCAGACGAGAGTCTAGACGAATGACAATTCTCTCTATCCATGACGACAACCCTCTCGTGGACGGTCGACAATCGAATCGCGCGCTCATGGTGCGCCGCGGGGTTCAGCGGCTTTTCACGGAATTGCGCCACGCGGTGCTGCCGGAATTGACGCTCGCCAGCGGCCGGCGTGCCGATCTCATCTCGCTGTCGGCGAAGGGCGAAATCTGGATCGTCGAGATCAAGACGTCGATCGAGGATTTCCGCGTCGATCGCAAATGGCCTGATTATCGGCAGCACTGCGACCGGCTGTTCTTCGCCACCCATGGTGACGTCCCGCTCGATATCTTTCCGGATGATTGTGGATTGCTGCTGTCGGATGGCTACGACGGACACATCATTCGCGAGGCACCGGAACACCGGCTTGCACCGGCAACCCGCAAGTCCGTGCTGCAGCTCTTTGCCCGCACCGCCGCACAACGGCTGATGCTGGCGGAGTGGGCTGCCGAGCGCAATGGCGAACTCGGCAACTCCATTCGCGATATCGTTTCCGGCTCCCGCGACGGGTCAGCCGAGGGTTGACTACTTCGGCGCGCGTTTTGCCAGGATCCGCTGCAGCGTTCGGCGATGCATGTTGAGCCGACGCGCCGTCTCCGACACGTTGCGCTCGCACATCTCATAGACGCGCTGGATATGCTCCCACCGCACCCGGTCGGCCGACATCGGGTTTTCCGGTGGTTCGACCCGTTCGCCCTGGCGCTGCACCAGTGCTGCGAAGATGTCGTCGGCGTCGGCAGGCTTGGCGAGGTAGTCGACCGCGCCGAGCTTCACCGCATTCACGGCCGTTGCAATATTGCCGTAGCCGGTAAGCATGATCATGCGGGTGTCGTCACGGCGGCTGCGGATCGCCTCGATTACGTCGAGGCCGCTGCCGTCGCCGAGCCTCAGATCGATGACGGCGTATTTCGGCGGGTTGCCCTTCGCCTTGGCGATGCCTTCGGCAACGGACTCGGCGATATCGACGGTAAAGCCGCGCGCTTCCATGGCGCGGGCGAGGCGTCGAAGGAACGGCGCGTCATCGTCGACGAGCAGCAGCGTTCTGTCCGGTCCGATCAGTTCGGCGTCCTGGGCGTGCGTGCTGGGCGAAGCTGTCGATTTTTCGGTCATTCTCGCAATCCTTGGGCGAAAAACGGGACGTTTTCACCGAGATTATAGGTTTCCTGTCATCCCGTTCAATAAACTGCCAAACGTCATTTCGCCAGTTTCGTGTCCATCAGCGCACGCGGCCATTCGACGCTGACCTTGGCGCCGGGGCGATCGGCGCCGCCGTTCTCGAAGCGTAGGCGCGCGCCGGACCGCTCGAGCAGGGTCTTGGCAATGAACAGGCCGAGCCCCAGGCCGCCGGCGCTGTCATCCTTCTGCCTGCGCGTGACATAGGGTTCGCCGATGCGCATCAGAATATCGGGGGCAAATCCATCGCCGTCATCGGCAATCGTCACCTTGACGTGGTCGGCGGTGTGCTCGACCGTCACGGTCACCTCCTGCTTGGCATAGTCGACCGCATTTTCCAGTAGATTGCCGAGCCCGTAGAGAATGCCCGCATTGCGGTTGCCGACCGGCTCCGATGCCTTGTCACCCTTTTCGACAAGATTGATGTGAATGCCGAACTCGCGGTGCGGCGCCATCACTTCCTCGACCAGCGAGGATAGCGGCAAGAGCCGCATATGCTCTTCGCTTTCGGAGGACAGCGTCGTCAGCCGCTTGAGAATGTCGCGGCATCGCTCGCTCTGGCTGCGCAGCAGATGCACGTCCTCGCCGAAGCGTGGGTCGTCACCGAGCTCACGCTCCATTTCCTTGGCAACGACACTGATCGTGGCAAGCGGCGTGCCGAGCTCGTGGGCAGCGGCCGCCGCCAGGCCGTCGAGCTGCGAAAGGTGTTTTTCACGCTGGAGCACGAGCTCGGTCGCCGTCAACGCCTCCGACAGTTCGCTCGCTTCGAGCGAGACGCGGTAGGTATAGAACGCGGCAAAGGCCGTCATCGACACGATCGCGAACCAGATGCCGGCCGTCAGCACCCGCGGCATCAAGAGAAGCGTGCCGGGATACCAGGGCAGCGGGAACGGCGAAAAGGCAAGGACGGTCACACCGATGACCGCAAGGCCGGCAAGAACGATGCTGTGCGGCTTCGGCTGCGAGGCCGAGGAAATGATGACCGGAACGCAAAGCAGCGGCGCAAACGGATTGGCAAGCCCGCCGGTGATGAAGAGCAGGCCGGTCAGCTGCGCGAGATCGAGCCCGAGCAAGGCAAACGCGGCCGGCGGTCGCAACCGGTGCGTCGGGGGGAAGCGCAGGGTGAGGTAGGTGTTGACCAGCGCCAATGTGGCAATCAGCACCAGGCACAAGAGCAAGGGCAGCGGAAACTGCAGCCACAGCGTTGTGATGATGACGGCGATCGATTGGCCGCCGACCGCAAGCCAGCGCAGGCGGATGAGCGTCTGCAGGCGCAGGCTTCTGTTCGAAGTCGGATCATTGTGTTCCAGTGCCACTGCCGTCATGCCTGCTCTTGTTCCTATGGCCCCCGTCAAGGGTATTGCCTCATGTACCACGCGGTTTTGCCCGTGTCGTCGGCGCGGCCTCCGCCGGGTTCTCCGGCCAGGGGTGCTTGGGATAACGCCCGCGCATGTCGGCCCGGACATCCCGCCACGACCCGGCCCAGAAACCCGGCAGGTCACGCGTGGTCTGGATCGGCTGCCGGCCGGGCGAAATCAGTTCGAGCAGCAGCGGCAGCCGGCCATCGCCGATAGCAGGGTGTTTTTTGAGCCCGAAGAGTTCCTGCACCCGGATGGAGAGAAGCGGTTCGTCGCCGTCATAGTGGATCGGATGCCGTTGTCCCGTCGGCGCCTCGAAATGCGTCGGTGCCAGTTTTGCCAGCTCCCGCTGCCGGTCGTGCGGGACCAGCGACAGCAATCCTTCGGAAAGCGCGCCGGCCTTGATGTCGGCGATAGCGGTGACGCCGTGTTGAAACGGAACGAACCAGTCCTCGAGCGTCGCAAGCAGGGCTGCGTCGGAAACGTCCGGCCAGGGTTCGCCGAGCGAGCGATGCAGGAAACCGATGCGATCGCGCAGTTGCATCGCCTCCTTGGAAAACGGCAGGACCGCCAGTCCAAGCTGGCGAACGCCATCGGCAAGCGCGCGTGCTGCGCTTTCGCCAGTCGGTCTTGGAAGCGGCGCCTCCTCGAAGATGATCGCACCCAGCCGGGTGACGCGGCGCGCGCGCACCTGGCGGCTCGCCCGGTCGAAGACGCTTTGCTCTTCCCGCACGATCGCTTCGGGCATATGCGCGTCGACGTCGGCGCGCGAAAGCTCGGCCGCCGCCAGCACGCGCTGGCCGCCGGCGCGGCCCGTGAGGTCGGCGATCACAAGCATGTTTGCCGCAGCGAGGCGCTCGGTCTCGGCGATCTCGGCCCCACGGCCGTTTGCCATCACGAACCGCCCACGGCCACCGCGCTGAAGCGCGATGCGGTCCGGGAAGGCGTGCATCAGCAAGGCGCCGGGCTGGACCGGTTCGCTCGACTTTCGCGCCCCTTTGAGTTCCGCCGCCATGCGGCGGGCAAGATTGCGCGAGGCTTCGGCGCGCTCGCCGCGCTCCTGGCGAAAGCGGCGCAGTCGGTCCTCCAGGTCGATGGCGTTGCCGCCAAGGCCTTGCTCCGTCAGCATGACCGCGAGCAGACAGGCCGCCTCGCCCTGGCCCTCCTCGGCCGCCGAAACCGCCATGGCCGCAAGGCGCGGCGGCAGGGCCAGATCACGGATCTTGCGTCCCCTTGGGGTCAGCGCGCCGAAACCATCGAGCGCGCCAAGCTCGCTCAGCAGCTTTCGCGCTTCCATCAGGGTCGTTTCCGGCGGTGGGTCGATGAAGGCAAGCGCTGCGGGATCGGTGACGCCCCAGTGCGCCATGTCGAGCAGCAGTCCGGAAAGATCGCTGGCCAGGATCTGCGGCGGCGTGAAGGCCGCAAGCGCTGCAGTCTGGCCGGCATGCCAGAGGCGGATGGCAATGCCCGGCTCCGTTCGCCCGGCTCGGCCGGCGCGCTGATCGGCCGACGCACGCGAGACGCGCACGGTTTCAAGCCGGGTGATGCCGGTCGACGCTTCGAAGACCGGCAGTCTCTGCAAGCCGCTGTCGATGACGATCCGCACGCCGTCGATGGTGATCGAGGTTTCGGCGATCGAGGTGGCAAGAACGATCTTGCGCGTGCCTTTCGGCGCCGGCCGGATCGCCGCATCCTGCTCCTTCTGCGTCAGGTTTCCGTAAAGCGGAACGACCGTCGTATCGGCTGTAAACCGGTCGGCAAGCCGTGCCGCCGTCCGGGTGATTTCGGCCTGTCCCGGCAGAAAGGCGAGGATCGATCCTTCTTCGCTGCGATGCGCCTCGACGATGGCGCGCACGACTGCGTCCTCGACGCTCTCGCCGCCGCGGTCCTGGTTGCGGATGTCGATGGGGAAACTACGCCCCTGGCTTTCGACGACGGTCGCGTCACCGAGCAGTTTTGAAACGCGCTCGACGTCGAGTGTTGCCGACATGACGATGATCCGGAGATCGTCGCGCAGCGCAGACTGGACGTCGAGCGCCAGTGCCAGGCCGAAATCGGCATCGAGTGAACGTTCGTGAAATTCGTCGAAGAGAACCGCGGAGACGCCCGCCAGCTCCGGATCGTCGAGGATCATGCGGGCAAAAACGCCTTCGGTCACTACTTCGATCCGGGTCTTGGCCGATATCCGGTTGTCGAGTCGCATGCGATAGCCGACGGTTTCGCCCACTTTCTCGCCGAGTAGCTCCGCCATGCGCCCGGCCGCTGCCCGGGCGGCGAGCCGCCGGGGTTCGAGCAGGACGATCTTGCCGCCGTCGAGCCACGGTTGCTCGAGCAGGAACAGCGGCACGAGCGTCGTCTTGCCGGCGCCGGGTGGCGCCGAAAGCACGACGGAGCGGGCCTTGTCGAGAGCTTCGGCGATCTCGGGCAGGACCTCGCGAACCGGCAAGGCGGGCAGGGTAAGCGTCACGATTGTCTCTCCGCTCCGATATGGATGAGCGCACCGCCGGCGGCGTCCGCGTCCGCGCGGTCATGGGTCACGAGGATTGTCGGCAGGCCTGCGGACCGCGCCTTGGCAAAGACCAGCTCGCGCGTTTGCTGGCGCAAGGCCATGTCGAGTTTGGAAAAAGGCTCGTCGAGCAGCAGCAGGCGCGGCTCGGAGAGAAGCACGCGTTGGAGCGCGACACGCGCCTTCTGCCCGCCCGAAAGCGTCTCCGGGTCGCGGTCGAAGAACCCGCCAAGCCCGCCTTCATCGAGCGCGTTTTCTGCCATCCGACGCCTGACGTCTCGGTCCTTGAACGCCTCGGGTATGGCAAAGACGATGTTGCCGCCGACCGAAAGATGCGGGAACAGCAGCGGATCCTGGAAGAGAATGCCGGTGTGGCGCTGTTGCGGCCGCAGCGCGATCAGATCGTCCTGCCCGAGCAGAACTGCACCGCTGGCGGTAAAGGCAGGGTCGAGAAATCCGCCGATATAGGCGAGCAGCGTCGACTTGCCGGAGCCCGACGGACCCATGATCGTCAGGACGTCGCCGGGCATGACCGTCGCCGAAACGGAAAGCAGCAGCCGGTCGGCCAGCCGGATCGTCACATCGGACAAAGTCAGAGGCATCGTCTTGCCTGGCGTTCGCATTCAGATCCTCATTGCCCGTCGGTGGCGGAATAGCAACTGCGGCACGAGCGATGCAATGAGAAAACCGAGAAACGGCAACAGTGCCTGAAGCAGCGCATAAACGCCGATGATGCGCCGATCTCCTCCCGACGAAAGCGCCACCGCCTCGGTGGTGATCGTCGTCACCCGTCCGGCGCCGATCAGCACGGTCGGCAGGTAGAGGCTGACGGAGACCGCAAAGCCGACGGCAAATGCCGTCAGGCAGGCGCGAAGCAGCATGGGCAGTCGAATGGTCATGAGGATCTTGAGTGGCGATTTACCCAGTCCCGATGCGACCTGTTCGTAGCGCCGGTCGAGCGCCCGCCAGGGCGGCGCTAGTGACAGAAGCACATAGGGCAGAACGAAGACCAGATGCACGGCGGCAACGGTGGCGATCGACGGCGAAAACCCCGCCATTGCTGCCAGGATCTGCAATCCAAACACGAAGGCGATCTCCGGGACCAGCAATGGCAGGAAGACGGGAAACCAGCGCTCGGCGGTGCCGTGAGCACTGCGCGATAGCAGGCCGATGGCGATCGCAAGTGCGAGGAGCGATGACAGCAGGGCGATGATGATAGTGTTGGCCAGAGGTCCGGCGAACCCTCCAAGGGCGCGTTGCCATGTTCTGAAGGTGAGGCTTGTCGGCAGACTATCAGGGAATGGCCACAGCCCTGCAATCGACCAGAGCGCCAGCAGGCCGAGCCCGGTAAAGATCAACGCCGCGGACAAGGTCGTGATCACGGCTGCGGTCCGGCGAAGAAGTCGGTCGTCACTCAGGCGTTTTCCCGAAGCGCTCAGGCGCCGGTGACAAAGACGACCGAGCCGTTCGACGCCGATCCAGACCACGATCGCGAACAGGCCGAGCGCTAGCTGCAGCACGGCGCCGGCCGAAGCGAGGAACCGGGCGCCGATGTCGTCGTCGGCCAGCCATTGGGCGATACGTACCGGCAATGTCGGCGGCAATCGGGGCCCAAGGATCATCGCGACGTCGATCACCGAGGTCGAGTAGACCAGCACCGCGAAGACAGGCAGGCGGATCTGCCGATAAAGCAGCGGCCAGAGCGCGATGATAAAGCCCGATACCCGGCCATAGCCGAGAGCTGACATCAAACGTCGCGCATTCGCCACGGGCAGCTGCGGCAGTGCCGCCAGCATTACCAGCAGCAGAAAGGGCATCTCCTTGGCAATAAGACCGGATATCATCGACAACCCGAGCGGATCGTTCGGCACGAGCCAGTCCGGCGGTCGGTCGAAGCCGGTGAGTTCGGGAGAGGCGAGCCGAATGAGAAAACCGGACGGCGCGATCAGGAAGGCGATCGCAAATGCCGATGCGGCGTGCGGAACGGCCAGCAGCGGTGAAAGCAGATGCTGGATGAAGGCGAAGGGTCGCGTTCCGGCGAAACCCGCGACAAAGGTGCAGACCACCATCAGGGTGACAAACGTGCTGATCAACCCTGCCGCCAGACTGATCAGAGCCGAGCGCAGGATATGCGGCTGGGCGACCAGCGCCTCGAAATGCCCGAGCGTGAGCTGCGTACCGCCGAGTGCGGGCAGGTAGCCGAAGGCCGGAAGCAGGGTGCCGGCGAGACCAGCCAAAACCGGCAGGCACAGCATGACCGCCACACCTGTGCCGATGCCCCGCTGCAGGGCGTCCCTCACAGGGATGTCCGTCGATGGCGCCGGCACTCGCCGTTAATTGGCGGCGCCATATCGGCGGATCCATTCGGTTTCGATCCGCGTCATCCAGTCGGGATGCGGTTCGGCAAGCGCCGGGCCGAGCTGATCGGGCGGCAATGTCGCCACCCCGAGATCGAGGGCTGCAAAGGCGGCACGGTCGGCATCCGGTAGTTTCACCATCGCCAGCACCGTCGGGTCACCCCAGTATTGGGCGTCCTGTTTGCGCAACTGCGCCTCGGGAGAGAGCAGGAAATCCGCAAGCAGCAGCGCGCCCGCACCAGCATTGGCGTTATAGGGAATGGCAACGAAATGGGTGTTGCCAAGCGTTCCGCCGGAAAAGACGAAGGAGCGGACGGTGTCCGGCAGCTCGCCATTGGCGATAGCCGCCGAAGCTTCGGCGGGATTGAAGGCGAAGATGATGTCGAGTTCCCCGTCGGCCAGCTTCTGCTTCATATCGGGGTAGTTCTGCGGATAGGCCTTTCCCTTGCGCCATAACAACGGCGTCAGCTGGTCGAGATAGGCAAAGAGCGGCGCCACATCCTGTTGAAACGTTGCCTCGTCCACGGGCTTCAGCAACTTGCTCCTGTTATCGATGAGCTCGATCAGCGCCTGCTTCAAGAACGAGGAGCCGGCGAAATCCGGCGGCTGCGGATAGGAGAAGCGTCCCGGATGGGCCTTTGCCCAGCCAAGCAGGTCTTTTGCCGATGTGGGCAGCTGCGCGGTTGGCGTGCGGGCCTTGTCATAGAAAAAGACCAGTTTGGCGCCGCCCCAAGGGCTTTCGAGCCCTTCCGTCGGTACGGTGAAGTCGGTGAGGATTGTCGGCTTCGTCTCGTGGTCGACATAGGCCCAGTTCGGAAGCCGGGTTGCCCAGCTGGGGCTGAAGAGCAGGCCCTGCCGCTTCATCGCGGCAAAGTTCTCGCCATTGATCCAGATGAGATCGACGGTGCCGGCAGCATCCTTGCCCGCCGATTTCTCCGCAAGCACGGTTGCGACCGCTTTGGCGGTGTCATCGAGTTTTACATGCACGACGTTGACGCCGTAGCGCGCCTTCATCTGTTCGCCCGCCCAGGCGATATAGGCATTGATATTGGCTGAACCGCCCCAGGCGTTGAAATAAACCGTCTCGCCCTTGGCCTCGGAAACGACCGAAGCCCAGTTGTCGATGTCGAAAGCGGCCGCCGGGCAGGCAAGGCTAAGTGTGGCGACGACCGCCGCTGCCCATCGTCTTACCCATCCGATCATGCTGCACTCCCCCGCATTCGTGTTTCGGCGCGAAGGTAAGCCAAGCGCCTGTGGCGTCAATGCGCGCCGATGGTGGCGACCGTCACGTTTCGGTGAAACGACGGCAGTCTCGATGAGCACGGTTTGCCGTGAAGATGGGCGTTTTCCGCCGGGTGGGCGGCCTTTTTGCGAAGCTCCTAAGGAGAGGTAAGCGTGAGCGACGGCGTTTCCCTGGCTCTTGGCAACGCTTTTCGACCGATTGGCGAATGATTCTGGTTCTGGTTTTGCTGGTTTGGTGATGCGGAGCGGGCTGTTGATAACTCTCGTTTGAATTTCGTGTGTATTTTCAGAGTGTTGTTCGATCTTGTCGATTTTTTGCGATTGCCTGTTGACGTATGTGAGGGGTGGGGTCTATAAGCCCGATCACTGACGAGGGCGGCGGCGCTGCTGGCGACGATGTCCTTCGTTTTAAGGTTTCCTTGATTGGCGGATGCTGATTGGTCGGGACGCGAGTTTCGGCGGG
>NZ_LMCO01000010.1:0-127828 GCF_001424825.1 Ensifer sp. Root31
AGTCGCTCCTCGCTCAGGCCATGCTCCGGTTCCTGCAGCGTCGCCGTCGTCGCCTCGATCGAAACGTCCGTGTTCAGCGCCGCCGCGATGGTGTTGTGCATCCCGTTCGGATAGATGCTCCTGACCACCTCATTGGTCTGCTCATGGATATTCTCGCCCCATACGACTGTTCTGATTGACATCGGCAAATTCCCGTTTATGCGCAGCTGTTAAAATTGAAAGCGGTTTCAATTTGTAAGGCTAGTGACACGCCGGCGCCTTTGCAAGAGCTTTTTGCCCTCTAGGCGTCAGTGGCCAGACATCAATGGAACGTGGATTTCGAGAAGACGTTGAGGACCACGACGCCGGCGATGATGAGCCCGAGCCCGAGCATGGCGGCAAGATCCAGCTTCTGGCCGAAGGCAAAGTATCCGACGAGCGAAATCCATACGATGCCGAGACCGCTCCAGACCGCATAGGCGATGCCGACCGGGATGTAGCGCAGCGTATAGGACAGAAAGAAGAAGGCGACAGCGTAGCAAACGACCATCGTCACGGTCGGCAACAGCCGGGTGAAATGCTGTGCCGCCTGCATCGCCGAGGTGCCAAGCACCTCGAAGACGATGGCAACGACCAGGACGGAATAGAGCATAGCGGGGTTCATCTGGGTCTCCATCCGGTCTATCGCGTCGAAAGCGCTTTGAGATTTTCAGCCAGGGCAACACGCGCCGCGGCATCGAGTTCATGGCTCTGCATCAGGTCGGCGAGCCAGAGACCGTCGGCGGCAAAACGGGCGAGCACGCAGTTGGGTGAAGAGTCGGTTTCCGCAAACTCCTGAGCCCGGCGGTTGACCCATTCGCGCCAGCGGATCTTCAGGTTCGGCTCGGCAATCAGCGCGATCGTCAGCATTCGCCAGCCCGGAACGTCGGTGTCGGGATCGAGCTTCGAGCAGACATCGACATAGGCGCGGGTAAAGCGTCCCTGCGCCTCCGGATCGCCAGCCATCGCCGCCTCGATCGCCGCATCGAAACGCGCGACGAGATCGTCGAACAAGCCATCGAGCAGCGCCGACTTGTTGGGGAAATGGTGCAGCAGCCCGCCCTTGCTGACGCCGGCCGCTTGCGACACCGCATCGAGCGTGATGCCCGCCACCCCCTGCTCGTGCGACAGGCGTGCGGCGACCTCCAGCAATTGTTGGCGGACCTGCTCGGGCTGCTTCTTGCGGCGATGGGCTTCTGTCATGCTTCCATAAAGATACCGTCTGGACGGTTTGTCAAGATCGATGTGTCGAACCGCGCGGAAACGCCGCAAAGGCGAGACTGGAAAGCCGTTGTCCACAAGACCTTGGCGGGCTAGGACTTCGGGGACGAAGGAAGCGGCAATGGCAGAACCGGAAACGACGACACTTTACGAAGCGATCGGCGGCGACCCGACGGTGCGCGCGCTGACCCGTCGTTTCTATGAACTGATGGATACGCTGCCCGAAGCGGCACGCTGCCGCGCGGTTCATCCACCTGACCTTTCCGGCAGCGAGGAAAAATTCTACGAATATCTGACCGGTTGGCTTGGCGGTCCGCCGATCTATGTGGAAAAGCGTGGCCATCCGATGCTGCGGCGCCGGCATTTCGTTGCCGAGATTGGGCCGGAGGAGCGCGACGAATGGCTGCTCTGCTTTACCCGCGCACTGGAAGAAACGGTGGCTCACCCAAAACTGCGGCAGATCATTCTCGATCCGATCACCCGCCTCGCCTTGCACATGCAGAACAAGGAATGACCTGACAATGCCGACCAGTGGATTGCGCGCAACGACGCTCTTCGTCGCGGGATTGATGGGGATTGCCGGGGTGGTCAGTGCTGCAGCCGCCTCGCATGGCACCGACCCCAGGCTGCTCGCCGAGATCTCGGCCATGTGCCTGGCGCACGCGCCGGCGCTCGTCGCGCTTTATGCGGCCTGGCCGAGCTTCCGCACGGCTCCGGTCGCAGCCTTGCTGATCGCTTTCGGCACGGCGCTGTTTTCCGCTGACCTTGCCATGCGTCACGTGACCGGACAGGGCCTGTTTCCGATGTCGGCACCGCTCGGCGGCACGACGATCATGGCCGGCTGGCTTGCCGTTTCAATCGGCGCCTTCCTTCCACGAAAGGCGCCGTGACGCTCAACGCGCCAGTTTGAAGCTCTTGAGATCAGGCGCCTTCGACGACGGAAAAACCTTCGAACTTCGGCGGGCCGAGATACATCGAGCGGTTTTCGCCGGCATTCTTGTGCGCGGCCCGGAAGTTCTCCGACTTCGTCCAGGCGGAAAAGGCATCCTTGTCCTTCCAGGTCGAGTTCGAGACGAAGAGCGTATAGCCCTCGTCCGGCACGTTTTCGCCCCTCAGAAGATGAAACGAGACAAAACCCGGCATGTCCGCAAGGCTTGAATCGCGGCTCTTCCAGACGGCTTCGAAAGCCTCTTCCTGGCCAATGGCGATACGAAAACGGTTCATTGCGAAGAACATGGCCTGCCTCCTATGCGCTGTCTTTCTTGCGAGCCGCGTCGTTCGCGGCTCTCGGGAAGGCCAGAATAGTGCCCTCCTGCGGCTCCGCAAGCCCGAAAGGGTCGCGGCCGGGCCGGCGCGTTTCCCAAGACGGGAACTCGGTGACATTGGGGTTTTCCTCGATCATGCGCGAACGCCGCGTCAGCAATTCGTAGAGTTCGGGCACCAGCCCGTCGCCATTCTGCGCTGCCAATTTGTGCAGGCCGATCATCATGCACTTGTCCGGGCGGTTTTCATTCATCTCGAAAAAAATCTCCATGCGCGCGGAAGGTCAATCACCTCCATCGCGCGTCATATGTTTGGCTATGCCAAGTCGTTGCGGCTGTTGGTCAGGTCCTGCAGCGCCCGCTCAAGGCTCGACTTCGAGCCGTTGCGCAACGGCACGAAAGCCTTGCCCCACTTCTTGCAGCCGGTCTTCACGCGAAGACACGCATCGTGGCTGATGCAATCGATCGGGCAGAAAACACAGTCGACGGAAGGAAGGACACGGTCGATGCGCGATACCGCCTCGCGCAGGCCGCCATCGTGGTGAAGCAGCTCGGCACCGAAGGAGCTGACAATCTCGCGCAGATGCGCAACCTGGCAATCGCGTCCGCCGACATAGAGGAAACTGCGGCCTTCGAGTGTCGCCTTGGCGGCCTCTTCGCAGACCTCGACCCGTTCGGAACCGGAACGAACCTTGCCGTTCTTGGCCGCATTATGGTGACGCTTGCCGCGCATGCAATCTTCTCCGCCTCTTTGCTGCGTCGACGGCCCTCATGGCAACCGATCGCACCGGGATCGACACACACCGTTCGGTTGCGTCACGGCGGCAACTTATTAAACTTGATTATCAGAGTAAAGTATAAACATGAGTTTTATAATCATATTTTTCCCATCAGTTTTGAAGGGCTTCGGCTTCTGCCGCGGATCACACCGTGGCCGGCGGCAGAAGCCTAGCGAACACTTGCCTGAATAGGCAAAGTGAACGGTATTGCACTTTTTCCGGCCCCCTCTGGAATGGCCGGAAATGGAGCCGCACGGCGCACGGCATCAAGAGCAGCCGTGTCCAGAACGGGTGAGCCTGAACTCCCGGCAACGCTGACGCGGGAAACACCGCCGTCCGCCAACACCGTAAAACTCACCGTCGTCGTGCCCGACAGCCCCTGTCGGCGCGCTTCGGATGGAAGCTTGTATCGCCGGTTTATCTTCGCGCGAACTTTGCCATTGTAGTTCGACATATCGGCGTTGCCGACCGCGGTAGAGCGGTTCTTGCCGGTTGCCGCCGCAGAATTGCCGTTTACGTCCCCATCCAGCTTACCCTTGACCTGGCTCTGTGCCTGTTCCCCCTTGTCGCCCGTTTTCTTGCGGGTGACTTTCTTTTTCCTGACGGGATCCTTCTTGGGTTCAGGCTTTTCAACCTTCTCCTTCTTCGGCTCCTGGATCTCCGGCTTTTCCTCGGGCACGACCGTCTCGATCGGCGCGACGCTGGCAGTAACCACAGCCTCGGCGACCTGCAGGGTGGGAACCTGCTCGGCAGGCAGGATGACATCGGCTTCCGTGGCGATCAAATCATGCGGTTGCTCCGCCGTGATCTCCTGCGTGGTCGACGTGACGTCTTCGACCGGGGTAATCTCCTCGGGCTTGACTTCGTCGGGAACGTCTTCGGTCGGCTCGACGACTTCCGTCGGATCGCCGGACTGCAAGGTTTCTTCGAAGGCATCACCGAGGATCGCAACTTCGACCTCGGCACCGCCGGCGATCAGGTCTTGCGGCTGTTCCGGCGTAGAGGAGGCAAGGTACATGGCAACGCTGGTATGCGCCACGAGCGAGAAGGCAATTGCGCCGATCCGTTTCACGGTATGCTTCATCTTGGCCTAACCTTCGCCGCGAGCCGCGACGCAAACGCAGTACTCAATGCGAAAAATCAACCTCAGCCCTTGAGTTCGACCGGCGACTTCGAACCGGTCTTGAGGCCCTTCATGCAGGCATCGCCCTCTACACCATCGCCGACGCAGGCGGGCGCGTCATTGATCAGCAGGCTCTTCACCGCTTCGCAATTCGTGCCGGGAAGATCGAACTGCCGAACCTTGGTCTTGCCAGCAGGCAGATCGCGGAAGTCGAGCACCGCCATGCGCTCGACCAGACCCTTCTGGTCGAAGATCACGAACTCAAAGGAAACCTTGCTCAAATTCTGCACGAAGGCGTTGCCGGCGACGAAGGTGAGCTTGCAGCCCTTCTGCGACGGCGTGACCTCGTTGAGTTCGATGTTGAGCGCGCCAGCGGACGACGCCTCCTGGGCGACTGCACCGCCTGCCGCAAGAACAAACGCGAATGCCACGGGAACAACCATACGGGAAAGGTGCATCATTCTAATACCACTCACGATCGGCGCTCCGAACCCTGGGAGCGTTGAAGTCGTCGCCATCTATCCACAAGCGCGGACATCTTAACTTGAGTGTGGCGATCCGGTATTGCGTCCATAAAGAAATATGAGTAATGAAGTCAAGATAGTAAACGAATTGCACGGCAGGAAATGCGGGAAAAACACCGCCTCCCGCCATCTAGAGACGACCGAACCGTGGCAGCCGACGACACCGATTATGCGCGATTTTCACAACCTGTAGCCTCCGCGCAGCGGGCCCAGCGGATCGTCGAGAGCCGCGACCTCTTTCGCGGCGAAAGCGAGATCCTCATTTCCCACGACGGGGCGATCTACCGCATGAAGATCACCCGCCAAGGCAAACTGATCCTGAACAAATAGGCAAATAACAATGACCGAGAGCCTCCGTCCCACCCCGTCCGAAATCCGTGCCTACCGCGCTGAGAACCCGAAAATGCGCGAGCGCGACATCGCGGCCCAGCTCGGAGTTTCGGAAGCAGCCCTCGTGGCGGCCGAATGTGGCTTGACCGCCGTGCGCATCGACGCGGATGCCAACCGCTTCCTGCTGCGCGCCGAGGAACTGGGTGAGGTCATGGCTTTGACCCGCAACGAAAGCGCAGTTCACGAAAAGATCGGCGTCTACGAAAAGATCACAACCGGCGAGATGGCCAGCATCGTGCTTGGCGAGCAGATCGACCTGCGCGTCTTCCCGAGCGCCTGGGCGCATGCCTTTGCCGTAACCAAGACCGATGACAGCGGCGAAGCCCGCAAGAGCCTGCAGTTCTTCGACAAATGGGGCAATGCGGTGCACAAGCTGCACCTGCGCCCGGCGTCAAATGTCGCCGCCTACGACAAGATCGTTGAAGACTTCCGTCTCGACGACCAGTCGCAGACCTTCGTTGCGGACGCCAGCGCACCGGCTGCCGATGACAAGCAGGAGAACGTCGTCGACGTCACCGAGCTGCGCGACCGCTGGTCCAAGATGACCGACACGCATCAATTCCACGGCCTGCTGCGCAAGCTGAAGATCGGCCGCCGCCAGGCGCTGCAGCATATCGGCGACGACTTCGCCTGGCGTCTCGACCCGTCGAGCATCGAAACGATGATGCGTGCCAGCGCCGAGATCGAACTGCCGATCATGTGCTTCGTCGGCAATCGCGGCGTGATCCAGATCCATTCCGGCCCGATCGCCAAGATCGCCCCGATGGGTCCGTGGCTGAACGTCATGGACCCGACCTTCCATCTTCACCTGCGCACCGATCACATCGCCGAGCTTTGGGCCGTGCGCAAGCCGACTGCCGATGGTCACGTCACCTCGATCGAGGCGCTCGACGCCAAGGGCGAGATGATCATCCAGTTCTTCGGCAAGCGTAAGGAAGGTTTTGCCGAGCGTCCCGAGTGGCGCGATATCGCCGAGGGCCTCGCACGCCTTGACACCACCGTCGCAGCTTAAGGACAGCGTGATGATCAACGGTCTCGACTTCCGCCGCCTTCGCCTCTGGGAGCTGGCTCTGGCCGCGTTTGCGGTTTCGGCTCCCTTCCTGTTGCCCGCCGTGGCGCCAGGGGCGCCGTCGTTCATCCGCCCGGCGATGGCACAGAGCATTGAGCAGCCGGACGTCTCGCGCGTCGTTTCGGTTGGCGGTGCGGTTACCGAGATCATCTACGCACTCGGCGAGGAAGGCCGGCTGGTCGGCCGCGATTCGACCAGCACCTATCCGGAAGCTGCAACCAAGCTGCCTGATGTCGGCTACATGCGCGCGCTCGCCCCGGAAGGCATCATCGCGGTCAATCCGACCGCGATCGTCGCCGTCGAAGGCAGCGGCCCGCCGGAGGCGCTCGCCATCCTGAAGGATGCCAACATCGCCTTCACCAGCGTGCCGGAAACCTTCGACAAGGACAGCATCCCGGCAAAGATCCGCTCGGTCGGCACCTTCCTCAATGTGCCCGACAAGGCCGATGCGCTCGCAAAGTCGGTGGAAGCCGACCTTGCTGCAGCGGTTGCCGGTGGTGCCAAGCGCCCGGAAGGCGAGCGCAAGCGCGTTCTTTTCGTGCTCAGCACCCAGGGCGGCAAGATCATGGCGTCGGGCACCGGCACGGCTGCCAACGGCATCATCGAGCTTTCCGGCGCGATCAACGCCGCCGGAAAATTCCCGGGCTACAAGGCCCTGACCGACGAGGCGATCATTGAAGCCAAGCCCGACGTCATCCTGATGATGGACCGCGGCGGTGAACACAGCGCCAAGGCGGACGAACTCTTCGCCCTGCCTTCGCTGAGCCTGACGCCTGCCGCCAAGACCAAGACGCTGATCCGCATGGACGGCCTGCACCTGCTCGGATTCGGCCCGCGCACCGCAAGCGCCATTCGCGAACTCAACGCCGCAATCTACGGAAAGAAGGCCAATGCCTCGCAGTGAGGCTTTGGACCTCGGCAGGCGCGTGACCGCCCTCGCCGCCGATATCCGGGCCGAATGGCGGTCGGGCAATCGTGCGCGGCTGGCCCGCGTCGTCATTGTTCTACTCGTCATCTTCGCGGCAGCCACCTTCATCGGCTCGATCATGACCGGTGCCGCCGACGCTTCGCTGTCCAACGTCGTGCGCTGGCTGCTCGGCGCGAGCGATGCGGATCAGGTCCTGAGCGTTCGCGACCGCATCATCATTCTCGACATCAGGTTGCCACGAGCGGTGCTCGGAATGCTCGTCGGCGCATCGCTTGCTGTCTCCGGCGTTGTCATGCAGGGGCTATTCCGCAACCCGCTGGCCGATCCCGGCCTTGTCGGCGTCTCCTCCGGTGCAAGCCTCGGCGCCGTTCTGCTGATCGTGCTCGGCTCGGCCGTGTTCGGCCCGCTGTTTGCGCTGTTCGGTTTTTATGCGCTCCCGGTCGCAGCCTTCATCGGCGGCCTTGTCACCACGCTTCTGCTCTACCGGATCGCCACCCGCGGCGGCCAAACCTCGATTGCCACCCTGCTTCTCGCCGGCATTGCGCTTGGCGCGCTCACCGGCGCCTTCACCGGCGTGCTGATCTTCATCGCCGACGACAAGCAACTGCGCGACGTCACTTTCTGGGGTCTCGGCTCGCTTGCCGGCGCCAGCTGGACGAAGATCGCCGCGGCCGCGCCGATCATCCTGTTGTCGCTCGCGGTCACGCCCTTTCTGGCGCGCGGCCTCAACGCCATCACGCTCGGCGAAGCAGCCGCGTTCCACATGGGCATTCCGGTGCAGCGCATGAAGAACATTGCCATCGTCAGCGTCGCCGCAGCAACCGGTGCGTCCGTTGCCGTCAGCGGTGGCATCGGCTTCGTCGGCATCGTCGTACCGCATCTGCTGCGCCTCGTCATCGGCCCGGATCACCGCTATCTCGTGCCGGCATCGGCGCTTCTCGGCGGAACATTGCTGATCCTGGCCGACATGATCGCCCGCACCATTGCCTCGCCTGCAGAGTTGCCGATCGGTATCGTCACCGCCTTCATAGGCGCGCCGTTCTTCCTCTGGATCCTGCTGCGCGGTCGCACGACCATGGGACTGTGAGCCGAAACCATGATCAAGGTATCCAACCTCTCCGTCCGGCTTGGCGGCCGCCAGGTCATCCACGGCATCTCGCTTGAGGCAGAGCCGGGCGCGCTGACCGCGATCGTCGGGCCGAACGGCTGCGGCAAGACAACGACGTTGAAGGCGATCTCCGGCGAGTTGCCGCCGGAAAGCGGATCAGTCAGCATCAATGGCCGCAATCTCAAGGGCCTGAAACCCTGGGAGCTCGCGCTGAAACGCGGGGTGCTTCCACAATCGACGGTGATCTCGTTTCCCTTCACGGTCCGCGAAGTGGTGCGGCTCGGCCTGACCGCAGGCGCGACATCAGATGCCAGGGCCAATGACCGCATTGCCGCCGAAGCGCTCGAGGCCGTCGATCTCGGCGGCTTTGCCGGGCGCTTCTATCAGGAGCTTTCGGGCGGCGAACAGCAGCGCGTGCAGCTGGCGCGCGTCCTCTGCCAGATTTCCAACCCGGTCGGCGATGGCGAACCGCGCTATCTGCTGCTCGACGAACCGGTCTCGAGCCTCGATATCCGCCACCAGTTGACCATCATGCAACTGGCGCGCCGGTTCTGCGAGCGCGGCGGTGGCGTCATCGCCGTCATGCACGATCTCAACCTGACGGCGATGTTCGCCGACCGGATGATCATGATGAAGGCCGGGAAGATCCGCGCAGGCGGCGCGCCGCGAGAGGTGTTGACCGACGAGACGATGGAGGTGGTGTTCGGCTGCCGCATGCAGGTCAGCGCCATGCCGGCAGCCGACGTGCCCTTCGTGTTGCCGCAGACGGCGACGCTCTAGCCGGCAAATCGCGCCAACTTCAAGATTTATCGAAACAATTTGCGCACTCGTGCGTTGTTCTCCCCGAAGTACCGGTCGTGGCAATGCGCTTGCCATGTCGGTGCCAACGGATCACGCCGGTCGTCCTTGGCCGGCGTTGCAGCGAAAGGGAGACCAATCATGGCTTCAGGCCTCTTCTCAGGTTCAAGTTCACGGTCGAGCAAGCGCAACGGCGCGCTCGCTGACATTTCCATCGAAGACCAGCTCAGCGAACTGCGTAGCGACATGGCGGCGCTCGTTGCCCTGCTTGCCGATCGCGGTGCCGACGCTTCGAAACAGGCGCGTAGCAAGGCGCACGATGCCCGCGAGCACGCGGAAGCCGGCCTTCAGGATTTGCTCGCAAGCGGCGAGGAACTGCTCGGCGATCTGCGCGACCGCTATGCCGGCACGGAAAAGCAGCTTCGCCATGCGGTACGCGAGCACCCGTTCGCAACGCTTGGCACGGCAGCCCTCATCGGTCTGATCGCCGCCGCACTGCTGCGGCGCTAGGTTCGATGCAGATCTTGGAACGGGGTGGGATCGCCAGACGCATCCCACCCGTTTTGACGTGTTACCAGGAGTAAATGCGCATGGGACCACTCGGGGCCGCTCTGTCCGCCTTGCTGGCTGCCGACATCGGCGCCACCGCATCACGTTTCAAGCGCAACGCCGCCTTGTGCGCCGTCGTCGCCGTGCTGCTTGTCACCGCCTACATCTTCGCACTGATCGCCATCGCGCTTTATCTCAGCGCCGCCTATTCGCCTGTGGTCGCCGCCGCGTCGATAGCCGCAGCCCTCATCCTGACGGCCTTGATCCTGATCATCGTGATGATTGCCCTGCAAGGACGGGATAGGCGGCTCGCCGAAGAGCGCCGCCGTCGGTCGATGATGCAAACCAATCTGACGATGCTGGCCGCAGCAAGCATCCTGCGCAAACAGCCGCTGCTCGCCGTGGGCACGGCCCTTGCCATCGGCGCCTTGCTCGGCACCGGCAGGAAGCGCAGGCCGCGACGGGAAACCTAAAGCGGCAAGCGGATCAGCGCGGTCACGCCGGCCGCCATATATTCGACCTTCACCGAACTGCCGAGAACCTTGTCGAGGCTGCGCTCTATCAGGATGGAGCCAAAGCCTCGACGTTTCGGTTCGCGCACGGGCGGTCCGCCGACCTCCGTCCAGGTCAGGTGCAATACCGCTTCGCCTTCTTCGACGACGTTGCGCGCCGTCAGCACCACCTTGCCGGTCGGCACCGAAAGGGAGCCGTATTTCACCGCATTGGTCGCAAGTTCATGCAGCACGAGCCCCAGGCCGACGGCCTGGTCGGGGCCGAGCAGCACCTCGTCCTTGTGCAGTTCGATCTGGTCCGCATAGACGCTGACATGCGGCATCAATTGCTTGGAGATCAGGTCCGCAAGCCGGATCGTGCCCCACTCATGGTCCGAGAGAAGTCCATGCGCCTCGGAGATCGCTTGCAGTCGTCCGGCAAAGGCGGTCATGAATTCGGCCGGGTCGCTGGTCTGGCGCAGGGTCTGGCGGGCGAGCGACTGCAGCATCGCCAGGGTATTCTTGACCCGGTGGTTGAGTTCCTTGAGCAACAGCCGCGTTCGCTGCACCGATGCCTGCTGGTCGGTGACATCGATGGTGACACCGATGAAGGTCAGCGGATTTCCCTTGGCATCCCGATCGTGCACCCGCCCGCGGCCGAGCAGCCAACGGCCGGTGTTTCCGACCCGGAACATCCCGTCATATTCCTCGTCCGCCTTCATCGCCTGGCGAAGCTTGGCGAAGGTTGCGCCGCGGTCATCGGCATGGATGGCGCCGAACACTTCCCTGGCGCCGAACGACCGATCGGCCGGCAAGCCGAACATGCGCATAAAGGCGCTGTTGCCGACGATCACGCCGGAGCGAACGTTCCAGAGCCAGCTGCCGATATTGGCCGCCTCAAGCGCCATCGCGTGGCGCTGTTCCTCGCGGGAGAGCGCTGCCTCCTTGATGGCGCGCCGTCGCGCCTCGTCCTTGAGCTTGAGAAGCGAGGCGGCAAGATCGGCAAGCCGGCGCAGCTGCTCCATCAGATGCGGTGCGACCTCGCTGCGCGCGGCAACGTCGAGCACGCAGACCGTGCCGACCGGCTGGCCATCGAGAACGATCGGCGCGCCGGCGTAAAAGCGCAGGAATGGCGCGCCGGCGACCAGCGGCCGATTGCGAAAACGCAGATCGACTGAGGCGTCGAGTACAACTAGGCCGTTGCCTCCCGCATCGGCTGCCGCGTGCACGCAGAACGAATCCTCCGATGACGCCCGCGTCTCCGTGGTACCGACCGCCGCCTTGAACCATTGCCACTCGCGGTCAAGCAGGCTGACGAGCGCGATCGGCGCATCGAAGAGGCGGACAGCGATCTCGGCAATGCCGTCGAAATCCGCATCGGGTACCGCCATGTCCGGCACCGTCGCATGCAGCACGCTCAACCGCTCGGGCGCGTCGAGCAGCGATGTCTCCGGCGGGGCGGTCTTTTCTTCTCTTTTTTCGCGCATCCGGCCTCAACTCCAAACTGCCGCACCCGTCAGCCGGCGCCGATTGCCATTGACACACGGCGCTCTTCTGCGGAGGCGTTCAGGCCGCCAGTGAAAGCAGGGCTGCTCTCGATTTGCAACGCTCTGGCGGCCAAAAAGAGCTGTCGGATCAGGAAACGAATGCCCGTGAGGTAATGGGAGCGGACGTTTCGTCCGGACCGTAGTCGTTTTCGCCCTGCACCTTGAGGATATCCTGAAGGCGCTGGCGGGCGCGGTTCACCCGGCTCTTGATCGTGCCCAGGGCGCAGCCGCAGATCGTCGCCGCTTCCTCATAGGAAAAACCCGACGCGCCGACGAGGATGATCGCCTCGCGCTGGTCCGGGGGCAGCGTCTCGAGGGCCCGGCGGAAATCCTGCAGGTCGAGCGAACCATATTGTTCCGGATGATGGGCAAGCGATTCGGTGAAATGGCCGTCGCTGTCCTGCACCTCGCGTCCGCGCTTGCGCATCTGGCTGTAGAGCTCGTTGCGCAGGATCGTGAACAGCCAGGCCTTCATGTTCGTGCCCATCTGGAAGTGGTCCTGCTTGGCCCAGGCTTTCATGATCGTGTCCTGAACAAGATCGTCGGCCCGGTCATGACGACCTATGAGAGACATGGCAAAGGCGCGAAGGCTCGGCAGGGCGGCGAGCATCTCTCGCTTGAACTCATTCTTTTCAGACGACATTCTGGCGCTCACTCCCTTCCCTGCAGAACCGACTGCCGCTCGGCTGCGTCGAGTTTTTCCAGAAGATCGAGAAAGCGCGAAGGTATCGCTTCTTCCTGAACGGACTGATAGAGCGCCTTTAACTTGGCCGCGATCTGCGTGTTTGGGTCTTCGGACCATGAGGTCGTACCGGAAGTGCGCCCCGCCCCTGTTTTATACTTCATTGTCAATCTGTCGCCTTGTGGTGTTCATTACCGCCTTAACGCGTCTGAAAAATGAAATGTTCCCTCCCGGAACTTTTTTTTGCGTGAAACGTTTTGGAGCATCACTGCAAGATTATATTCTCGAGGGAGTACTCCATGACATTGTCCACACGGATCGCGCCGCTGCTGCCCTATCTGCGCCGCTACTCGCGCGCATTGACCGGGTCGCAGACATCAGGCGACGCCTATGTGGCCGCGGTACTCGAAGCCCTGATTGCCGATACCTCCATTTTCCCGGAGGCCAGCAATGACCGGGTCGCGCTGTTCCGCCTCTACACGTCGCTCTTCGGCTCCTCGTCGGTGCTGGTTCCCGAGCCGGTTTCGCCCTTTGCCTGGGAGCAGCGCGCCTCGGTCAATCTGGCAAACGTTTCGCCGCTTGCCCGCCAGGCTTTCCTTCTCGTCTCGGTCGAAGGTTTCCGGCCCGAGGAAGCAAGCGAAATCCTTGCCGTCACCGACGACAAGATCGGTTCCCTTCTCGACCGCGCTTCGCAGGAAATCTCGCGACAGGTCGCAACCGATATCATGATCATCGAGGACGAGCCTCTGATCGCCATCGATATCGAAAACATGGTCGAGAGCCTTGGCCACCGAGTGACCGGCATTGCCCGCACCCGCGACGAAGCAATCGCGCTCTATAAGAAGACCCGTCCGAGCATGGTGCTTGCCGATATCCAGCTCGCCGACGGCAGCTCCGGTATCGATGCGGTCAACGATATCCTGAAGGCCAGCGCCATCCCGGTGATCTTCATCACCGCCTTCCCTGAGAGGCTGCTGACCGGCGAACGCCCTGAGCCGACCTTCCTGGTCACGAAGCCTTTCAATCCTGACATGGTGAAGGCGCTGATCAGCCAGGCGCTGTTCTTCAACGAATCGACGAAGGCCGCAGCCTGATCATCGACACAGCATCTATCGCCGGCGGCCTCGGTCGCCGGCTTTTGTTTGTCCACTTGTTGCTGTCGCCCGCCCTTGCCTTTCGTCGCTGGTGTCCTGATTGGCATGCCCGTTGATGGCAAGCGCTGGAAACAAAACAGCCAGTGCCGAGGGAAGGCACTGGCTGACATTGTTCAACTCACCGGGGGAGTGTGAGTTGTAAACCGGCGGATTACCTCCGGCGCCACATTGGGGGCGATGCGCGCCACCGTCCGGTCTGAAAATAAAATGCGTGACGCAAACAAAGGTTCCCGGAGTTGCGCGTTTGCCGATCATTTTTTTATTGCAGCGCGTCCAGTTCGTCGCGATGGCGGTAGAGCGCAAGGAAGCGGCGGTAGTCGCGATCGTAGATGTCACGCATGGCGTCGTTCGGCCGCCGCTCGCGCCCGCCGGACGCCATCGCCGCACCGGCCACGGCGAGATCGACGTGAACCTGACCGGCAACGGCTGCCGCCATCGCCGTTCCGAGAAGAACGGCGTCAGGCGCATCGGGTGCTACGACCCGGCAACCCGTGACGTCGCAATAAAGCTCCATCAGAAGCGCATTGCGCACGTGGCCGCCGGTGACGTGAAGTGTGTCGAGTTCGTAGCCGACCTCACGCATCATCTCGAGGATATGGCGGATGCCGAGCGCGATCGCCACGCAGGTGCGCCAATAGAGCCGGCACAGCGCATCGAACGACGAATCGAACGGCAGGCCGCTGATGACGCCGAGCCCGTGTGGATCGGCAAGCGGTGAGCGGTTGCCGTGGAAATCCGGCAGTACATGCAGCCGTTCGGCAAACTGCGTTCCGTGCAGGACGCGCAGTTCCTGGACGCGCGCGATGATCCGGCCGTGGGTCTCGGTCGTTGGCTCCAGGCCGCCGCCATGAATGCGCACGATGTGATCGAGCAGGGCGCCGGTCGCCGACTGGCCGCCTTCGATCAGCCAGGCGCCGGGCAGCACCGCTTCGAAATAGGGTCCCCACATGCCGAAGCCGGGCTTCATATCCTTGGAGAAGGCAACGATGCAGCTCGAGGTGCCCGCGATCAGCGCCAGTTGCCGCTCGAGCTTTTCCGGCTCGCCGGCAAAACCGCCGAGCACGCCGAGCGCCCCGGCATAGGCGTCGATCAGACCCGGTGCCACCTGGCAGCCGATATCAAGACCGAGCTCGGCGGCAGCCTCCACCGACAAGCCCCCGACCGAGCTTCCGACCGGCTGCGTTTCCTCCGGCAATCCGCCCCGCGCAAGCAGATCCTCGAGGCCGATCCGCGCGAGATAGTCCGCCTGCCAACCGCGCTGTTCATGGGCGAGATAGTTCCATTTCGCCGTCAAGGTGCAGCGCGAGCGCGCCGCACTGCCGGTCGCCCGCCAGGAGAGATAGTCGGCGAGATCGAAGAAAAAGCCTGCCTTCTCCCATTGGCTAGGCAGATTCCGCTTCAGCCACATCAGCTTCGGCATTTCCATCTCCGGCGACATGACGCGGCCGGAGAAATCGAGGACCGGGTGTCCGGTGGCGGTACAGAAATCGGCCTCCGTCAGCGCCCGATGATCGAGCCAGACGATTGTGTCCCAGCGCGCCTCGCCCTTTCGGTTGACGGAAAGCGGCGCGCCGCTCCGGTCGCGCACCACGAGCGAACACGTTGCATCGAAACCGATGGCGGCAATGCTCTCCGGCGCGATGCCGGCCTTGTCTCTGGCAGCTTTCACCGAGCCGCAGACAGCTCTCCAGATATCTTCCGAATCGTGTTCGGCATGATTTTCTTCCGGCCGGTTCATGGCGATCGGCAGGTCGGCACGCGCCAGAAGCCTGCCATTCCGGTCGAAAATTCCGGCACGGGCACTGCCGGTACCGACATCGACCGCAACGACGAATTCACGCATCAATGGAGATCCCCGTCCCCGTTACAGCACGCTGCAACATCTTGAAACTGCCGCATAATTTTCCCATCAAATCGATTTCGACTTGAGGAATTATGCACTATTGGCGGACAAACTGTAACAATTCGCCCATGTCGTCAAACAGCACGTCGGGGTCGAGCTTGGCGAGTGTCTGTCGATGACGGTCGCTGCGCGCATGTCCGCCACCGGCGAAGGCAAAGGCCCGCATGCCAGCGGCGTGCGCGGCTTCGATGCCGGCCGGACTGTCTTCGACGACGATACAATCCTTGGGTGCATAGCCCATCTCCCGGCTCGCCAGCAGAAACAGGTCGGGCGCCGGTTTGCCATGTTTGACCATCGTTGCAGAGAAGATGTTCGGCTCGAAAAGATCGATCAGACCGGTGACGGTCAGCGACAGCCGGATGCGTTCCGGCTGGCTGGACGAGGCGACGCAACAGGCGACGCCAAGGTCTTCGACCGCCCGGCGAATACCGGCGATCGGCTGCAACTCCGTACGGAAACGCTGATAGAGCCGCGTGCGCATTTCTTCGAGAAAGGCGTCGTCTGTCGCCAGGCCATATTCGTCGTGAAGTATGGCAGACATGCTTTTCAGGCTGCGCCCGAGAAACCGTTCGGTCGCCTCCTCCGTGGTCATCGACACGCCTGCCGCCGCCAGCACGTCGACCAGGACTTCGAGCGAGATCGGCTCGCTGTCAACCAGCACGCCGTCGCAATCGAAGATCACCAACCTGGACGCGCCGTCGGCCATAACACCCTACCCCTTACAGCGCCGCGCATCTTTTAAGACGCGCCAACGTCGCTGTAACTCTTTGAATTGCTGCGTAATTTCATCCTTAAATCGGGCCCCGTTCTAAGGAATTATGCAGTAAGCTTGCCGTCCAGATAAAGCTGGAGCGTAGCGCGCGTACCTTTTTCCCAGAGGGTTTTCAATGCGTGGGTGAAGCGCTTGCGGAAGAGATCGGATTGGGCGACCTCGCCGAAAATGTCCGACAGCGCCAGAAAAGCCGTCGGATCCTGCCTTGCGGCACGGGCTGCCGCCTGAAGCCGTTCGGCGTTCTGGTCGTTGAAGACAATCTGCTTGCCGCTATCGGTCGTGCCGTCGAAGTAGCGGCACCAGAGCGCTGACACCAGCGCCAGGCCGACGACGTCTTCGCCCCGCGCCAGCCGGTCGGCCGTCGAGGGCAGGATGAATTTCGGCTGCCGGTTGGAGCCGTCCTGTGCAAGCCGCGGGATCGTGTCGCCGATCTTCGGGTTGGAAAAGCGCATCTCGATCAGCTTGTAATAATCGCCGAGATCGGTGTTCGGCACCGGCGGAATGACCGGAATGATCTCGTCATGCTCAAGCTTGGCGAGAAAATCACGGATCAGCGGCTCCTCCATCGCCTCGTGGACGAAATGAATGTCGAGCAGGGCTGCGGGATAGGCGATTGCCGCGTGGCCGCCGTTGAGGATGCGGATCTTCATGTGCTCATAGGGCGCAACATCGGGCACGAACTGCACGCCGACCTTTTCGAGCGCCGGGCGTCCCTGCGGAAAATGATCCTCCAGCACCCATTGCTTGAACTCTTCGCAAAACACCGGCCAGCCATCCTCGATCTCGTAATCGGTTGCGACGATGCCGATTTCGCGTGCGCCCGTGGCCGGCGTTATGCGGTCCACCATGCCGTTCGGAAAGGCGATATTGGCGTCGATCCAGTCGGCGAAATCAGGATCGAACAGCCGGGCAAGGCCTGAAACCGCAGCGTGGGTCACCTCGCCATTGCCCGGAATGTTGTCGCATGACATCACCGTGAACGGCGGAATTTGTCCGTCGCGGCGTGCCTTCAGACCGGCAACGATCAAACCGAAGACCGTCTTCGGCGCGGCGGGATTTTGCGCATCGTCAACGATGGCCGGGTGGGTCGGATTAAAAACGCCGGAGGCTGGATCGATGAAATAGCCGCCCTCGGTGATCGTCAGCGAAACAATGCGGATCGCCGGGTCTGCAAGCCTGGCGACGATGCCAGCGACGTCGCCGGGCCTGAGATAGTCGATCATCGCGCCAGTCACATGCGCGCCGGTGCGGTTGTTGTCCTGCTCGACCACCGTCGTCAGGAAATCCTGCGCCGCGAGCTTTGCCCGCATTTGTTCATCGGAGGGAAGGACCCCGGCACCGACGATCGCCCAGTCATGGTCGTGCCCGGCATTGAAGAGATCGTCGAGATAGACGGCCTGATGGGCACGGTGAAAATTGCCGACACCGAAATGCACGATACCGGCTTTCAGATCGGCGCGATCGTAGCTCGGCACGCCGGCCTTGGCCTTCACTGCGTCGAGCGCGGCAAGAGAAAGTTTGGTCGTCATGGTCTCGTTTCCTTATCGAGGCATCGTCCGGAGACGGGCCTCAGCTCATCCAGTTGCCGCCATCGACGTTGTAGGTCTGCGAAACGACGTAATCGCTCTCGGCAGAAGCGAGGAAGATCGCCATGCCCGTGAGATCCTCGGCCGTTCCCATGCGCCCATAGGGGACTTCCGCTCCCGCGAGCCTCTTCTTCTCGCCGCGCGGGCGGTTCTCGTATTTGGCAAACAGTGCGTCGACGCCGTCCCAGTGCTCGCCATCGACGACGCCGGGCGCAATGGCGTTGACGTTGATGCCGTGCTTGATCAGGTTCAGCCCCGCCGACTGGGTCAGGCTGATGACCGCTGCCTTGGTGGCGCAATAGACGGCGACCAGCGCCTCGCCGCGCCGGCCTGCCTGGCTCGCCATATTGATGATCTTGCCGCCCCTGCCCTGGGCGATCATCTGTTTGGCAGCCGCCTGCATCGTGAACAGCGTCCCCGAAACATTGATCGAAAACAGCCGGTCATAGCTTTCACGCGTGATCTCGACGATCGGCGCGAGATCGAAGAGCGCGGCGTTGTTGACGAGGATATCGAGACCACCGGCCTCGGTGACAACCGATGCGATCGCCGCGTCGATGGAGTTCTGCTGCGTCACATCCATCTCGACGGCATAGGCGCTCGGGCCGATTTCCGATGCGGTCTCACGCGCCCGCGCCAGATTGATGTCGGCAATCGCCACTGTGGCGCCTTCTCGCACATAGGCTTCGGCGAAGGCACGACCGATACCCCGCGCGGATCCGGTGATCAGCGCGCTTTTCCCGTGAAGACGTTTCATCGAACTGCCAGTCCCTTGTCGTCGAACCTGTGGACGCGCTGGGCGTCGGGCGTCAGGAACACCCGGTCCCCGTGGGCGACGGCGAAATCGCCGCTGACACGCGCGGTCATCGTTCCGATATTGTCGACGTTGACGTGCAGGAAGGTGTCCGAGCCCAGGTGCTCGGCAACGCCGACCGTGCCGGCCCAGGTGCCGTTTTCCGTTGAAAGCACCAGATGCTCGGGCCGGATGCCCATAGTGTGCGCCTGGTAGGCGGTAGCCGGCGCACCGGAAACGAAGTTCATCCGCGGCGACCCGATGAAGCCCGCCACGAAGAGATTGTCCGGCTTGTGATAGAGGTCGAGCGGCGAGCCGACCTGCTCGATGCGCCCCCGGTTGAGAACCACGATCTTGTCGGCCATGGTCATGGCTTCCACCTGATCGTGGGTGACGTAGACCATGGTCGTCTTCAGATCCTGGTGCAACTGGCTGATTTCGAGCCGCATGTTGACGCGCAGTGCTGCGTCGAGGTTCGACAAAGGCTCGTCGAACAAAAAAGCTTTCGGCTGGCGCACGATCGCGCGGCCGATGGCGACACGCTGGCGCTGGCCGCCGGAAAGCTGGCGAGGCTTGCGGTCGAGATAGTCGGTCAGGTTGAGCACACGCGCTGCGTCGGCCACCTTCTTGTCGATGACAGCCTTGTCCTCGTTCGCCATCTTCAACGGGAAGCCTATGTTCGAGCGCACACTCATATGCGGATAGAGCGCATAGGACTGGAACACCATCGAAAGTCCACGTTGCGCTGGCGGCAGCTCGGTGGCGTTCTTGCCGTCGATGACGATCTCACCATCGCTGACATCCTCTAGCCCGGCGATGAGCCTGAGCAGCGTCGATTTTCCGCAGCCCGACGGGCCGACGAAGACGACGAACTCGCCATCGTCAATATTGAGGTCGATCGACGGGATGACGGCATGGGCGCCGAAGACCTTCGAGACGTTTCTGAGTGTAATGTTTCCCATTGTCGTATCCCTTATTTGACCGCGCCGAAGGTGAGGCCGCGCACGAGCTGTTTCTGCGAGAACCAGCCGAGTATGAGGATGGGGGCAATCGCCATGGTCGAGGCCGCCGAGAGCTTGGCGTAGAACAGGCCTTCGGGGCTCGAATAGGAGGCGATGAAGGCCGTGAGCGGCGCCGCCTTCGCGGCGCTGAGGTTCAGCGTCCAGAACGCCTCGTTCCAGGCAAGGATGATGTTGAGGAGCAGCGTCGAGGCGATGCCCGGGATCGCCATCGGCGTCAGCACATAGATGATCTCCTTGGACAGCGATGCTCCGTCCATGCGTGCCGCCTCGAGGATCTCGCCGGGGATTTCCTTGAAGTAGGTGTAGAGCATCCAGATGATGATCGGCAGGTTGATCAGCGTCAGCACGATGACGAGGCCGGTGCGGGTATCGAGCAGGCCGGTGTTGCGGAACAACAGGTACATCGGCACGAGCACACCGACCGACGGCATCATCTTGGTGGAGAGCATCCACATCAGCACGTCCTTGGTGCGCTTGGTCGGCGAGAACGCCATCGCCCAGGCAGACGGGATGGCGATGATCAGGCCGATCAGCGTCGAGCCGAAGGAGATGACGACCGAGTTCATGAAGTGCAGGAAGTAGTTCGATCGGCTCTGGACCTCATGATAGTTCTCCGTCGTCCAGTCGAAGAAGAACAGGGACGGCGGCGAGGCGATCGCCTCTGCCTCGGTCTTGAAGCTCGTCAGGAACGTCCACAGGATCGGGAAGAAGATCAGGATGCCGATCGTCCAGGCGACGACCGTGACGACGATCTTTCTTTGGGTGGAGACAGTGCGTGCCATCGGTATCAAGCCTCCAGCGTCTTGCCGATCATGCGCATCAGGAAGAATGCGACGATGTTGGCGAGCATGACGGCGATGATGCCGCCGGCGGATGCGCCGCCCACGTCGAACTGCAGCAGGGCCTGCGCATAGACGAGGAAGGTGAGGTTCGTGCTCTGCGTGCCCGGACCGCCATTGGTCGTCACCAGGATTTCCGCAAAGACCGAGAGCAGGAAGATCGTCTGGATCAGGATCACCACGGTGATCGCACGAGAAAGATGTGGCAGCACGAGATAGATGAAGCGGCTCCAGGCGCTGGCGCCGTCCATCTGGGCTGCTTCCTTCTGCTCTTCATCGAGCGACTGCAGCGCCGTCAAAAGGATCAGCGTCGCAAAGGGCAGCCATTGCCAGGCGACGATGAGGATCACCGACATCAGGGGTGCATTGGCGAGAAAGTCGAAGGGCTGCAGTCCGAAGAGCTTGGCCAGCCAGGCGAACAGCCCGTTGACCGGGTTCATGAACATGTTCTTCCACACCAGCGCGGCGACGGTCGGCATGATCAGGAACGGCGCGATCACCAGGATGCGCACGATCCCCTGACCGAACATCGGCTGATCGAGAAGAAGCGCCAGCGCAATGCCGCCGACGACGGTGATGAAGAGCACGCCCAGCACGATGGCGAGCGTGTTGAAGATCGCCTGGAAGAAGGCGGGATCGGTGAGGAAGTAGCTGTAGTTCGAAAAGCCCGCGAACTCCTCCATTCCCGGCATCAAGAGATTGTAGCGCAGGAACGAGAAGTAGATTGTCATGGCCAGCGGAACGATCATCCAGGCCAGAAGCAGAAGCACCGAGGGCGCGATCATCAAACGCGCGGCGGAGCGGGTGTGCAAGGTCGCCATGGCGTCCCCCCAAATGACGGAATTCAACGCTGTTTCGAGATCGGGTCGGGCCAGCGCGTTTACCCGCGCGGGCCCCTTGGCTGCCTCCAGGAATTACCGGGGCGCCAACCATTTGCGGCCGGCACCCCGGGCCCTTGGGAGCCTTATTTGATGTAGCCGGCCTTGGTCATCTCACGCTCGGTCAGTTGCTGGGCGCTGGCAAGCGCCTGGTCGACGGTCATCTGACCGGCAAGAGCCGCCGCGAACTGCTGCCCGACTGCTGTGCCGAGCCCCTGGAATTCAGGGATCGCCACGAACTGCACGCCGACATAGGGCACCGGCTTGACGGCCGGGTTCTTGGGGTCGGCTGCATTGATCGAGTCGAGCGTCATCTTCGCGAAGGGCGCTGCCTTCTGGTACTCAGGGTTGGCGTAGAGCGATGTGCGCGTGCCCGGAGGAACGTTGGCCCAGCCTTCCTTGTCGGCAACGAGCTTCAGATAGTCCTTGCCGGTTGCCCAAGCGATGAACTTCTCGGCCGCCGCCACCTTCTGCGAACCGGCGGGGATGGCAAGATTCCAGGCCCAGAGCCAGTTTCCGCGTTTGCCGAGGCCAGTGTCAGGTGCAAGCGCGAAGCCCACCTTGTCGGCAACCGTCGATTCCTTCGGGTTGGTCACGAACGAGGCCGCAACCGTCGCGTCGATCCACATGCCGCATTTGCCGGTCTGGAACAGCGACAGGTTTTCGTTGAAGCCGTTCGAGGATGCACCGGGCGGTCCGGCGTCATTCATCAGCTTGACGTAGAAGTCGAGCGCGTTCTTCCATTCCGGCTGGTCGAACTGCGGCTTCCAGTTCTCGTCGAACCAGCGGGCGCCGAAGGCGTTCGCGGTTGCGGTCAGGAAGGCCATGTTCTCGCCCCAGCCCGCCTTGCCGCGCAGGCAGATGCCGTAGACTTCGTTGCCCTTGTCGGTGATCTTGCGCGCCGCGTCGGCGATGAAGTCCCAGGTCGGCGCGTCGGGCATGGTCAGCCCGGCCTTTTCGAACAGGTCCTTGCGGTACATCACCATCGAGCTTTCGCCGTAGAACGGTGCGGCATAGAGCTTGTCGTCTATGGTCAGGCCCGAGCGGATCGCCGGCAGCAGGTCGTCGACGTCGTAGTCGGCGCCGAGATTGTCGAGCGGCATAAGCCAGCCCTGCTTGGCCCAGATCGGCACTTCGTAGGTGCCGATGGTCATGATGTCGTACTGGCCACCCTTGGTGGCGATATCCGTCGTCACGCGCTGGCGCAGCACGTTTTCCTCGAGTGTCACCCACTCGAGCGTAATGTCCGGATTCTTGGACGTGAATTCATCCGCCAGCTTCTGCATTCGGATCATGTCGCCGTTGTTCACGGTCGCAATGGTCAGCGTTTCTGCTTGGGCCAGACCTGCCAGAGCGACTGCCGAGCACGTGCTCAGCAGGAAAGTTCTCAAATTCATCGACTTCCTCCCAGAAGAAATTGAGCATTTGCCTTGCTCATGAGCAATTACTCACTTCTTGTGAAAAAATGTCAATCCGCTTTCGTTGCTGCGCTGCAACCAGAGCCGTTATGAATCTGTTTTGATTGCGGATTTTTTATCAGCAGGTGGTGATATGAACGCCAAAGGGCCGGCGCATGGCCGGCCCTTCCCAAGCAGAAACGCTGCGATCAGGCGTTGAGCAGATAGGCGGCGGTCGCCTCATCGGTGATAATGCCGTTGATGATCCGCCCCTTGAGCGCGGCCTTCAGCGCCTCATATTTGCGCCGCCCCTTGGCAAGCCCGATCACCGACGCATTGTCGCGCGATGGCAGAGGAACGGAGGCGACACGGTCGTTGAAACTGCCCGCCAGCAATGCGCCGTCGTGGTCAAACATCCAGCCGCAGATTTCCCCTGCGGCGCCGGACTTCGTCAGCTGCCCCATCTCGTCCTGCGACAGAAATCCGTCCTGGCAAAGCGGCGCCTCGGGGCCGAGTTCGCCGACACCGACAAAGGCGACATTCGCCTCCGCGCCCAGCTTCAACGCCACCTGGACGAGGCTCTGGCTGTGCAGCACCGCGCGCTCCTCCGGCGAGGAGGCGAGAACCGGCAAAGGCATCGGGAAATGCCGCGCCTTGACGGCATCGGCCATGCTAAAGATGACGTTGTAATAGGCGGCCGAGCCGTCGAGCCTGATATTGCCAGTCAAGGACACGATGCGATGCTGCGGACATTCCATCGCCGGCAATTGGTCGATCGCCGCCTTCAGGGTCCGGCCCGTACCGATCGCCAGAACCTGGGGCTCGGTTAATTTGAGCCAGCGCTCGATCTCGGCGGCCCCTGCCTCGGCGATGCCGACCGTGGTCGAACTCGATCCGGGATCGCTCGGAACCACGTCCACATGCTTTAGCTCGTATTTTTCCCGAAGCCGTTCGGCAGCCTCCAGGCATGCGGCAATCGGATGATCGAGCCTGACCTTGATCAGGCGCTCCGCCATGGCAAGCGAAACCAGCCGCTGGGCCGATTGGCGCGAAATGCCCATGACCGTGGCGATCTCGTCCTGGGTACGGCCGGCGACATAGTATAACCAGCCCGCGCGGGCAGCATCATCAAGCCTGTTGTTCGCCTCAGCCCGTCGCGCCATGCCACTTCTCCATTCCCCCGCGATCGCGATGTTTTGGGTCGAATCAACTCAAAACATCGCGATCGCTTCCCCTAAGTTAGAGCGGGATGCGGGCGGAAAACCGCACACACTTTTCCTCATCCCGCTCTGATTTGCTGCCACTATTTGCCCTGCCCTGTCAAACAGCAGTCAAGAACAATGGCTTGGCAGGTCTGCAGCAAATCCCCGGATCGCAAGGCTTTCCCAGCATTTCGATGCCAAACTTTTACCGTTTGATAAAAAAATAAAGCGTGTTACCGTTCCATCATCCTGAGAAAACATTGGGAGCCAAAAATGGGAACGACGCAATCTGGGATCCTCGGCGGCCGCCTGCCGCTCGCGGACTACGAAACCAATTTCTCCGACCTCCATCCAGCCCTCGACAGGCACGAGGCATTGGTCGCCTCCGACCGCTGTTATTTCTGTCATGACGCGCCCTGCATGACGGCCTGTCCCACCTCCATCGATATCCCGCTGTTCATTCGGCAGATATCGACGGGCAACCCCATCGGCTCGGCAAAGACGATCTTCGACCAGAACATCCTGGGCGGCATGTGCGCCCGCGTCTGTCCCACCGAAACGCTCTGCGAGCAGGCCTGCGTGCGCAACACGGCTGAGGAGCGTCCGGTCGAGATCGGCCGCCTCCAGCGCTATGCGACCGATATCGCGATGAAGGAGAACAAGCAGTTCTACACCCGCGCTGCGACCTCCGGCAAAAAGGTTGCCGTCGTCGGCGCAGGGCCAGCGGGGCTTGCCTGCGCCCACCGCCTTGCGGTCAAGGGCCACGAGGTCGTCATCTACGATGCCCGTGAGAAATCCGGCGGCCTCAACGAATACGGCATCGCCGCCTACAAGTCCGTCGACGATTTCGCCCAGAGCGAGGTCGACTACGTGCTGTCGATCGGCGGCATCGAAGTCCGCCACGGCCAGGCGCTCGGCCGCGATTTTTCGCTTGGCGATTTGACCGAACAATATGACGCCGTCTTCCTCGGTCTCGGCCTTGCCGGCGTCAACGCGCTGCGCCTCGAAGGCGAAACCGCCGAGGGCGTAGACGACGCCGTCGATTTCATCGCCGCCCTTCGCCAGTCGAAGACCAAGGCCGACATTCCGGTCGGTCGCCGGGTCGTGGTTCTCGGTGGCGGCATGACCGCCATCGACGCCGCCGTCCAGGCCAAGCTGCTCGGCGCCGAGGAAGTGACGATCTGTTATCGCCGCGGCAAGGAGCACATGAACGCGTCCGAGTTCGAGCAGGACCTGGCCACCTCCAAGGGCGTCACCATCCGCCACTGGCTGCAGCCCAAGCGCATCGCGCTCAAGGACGACAAGGTCGCCGGGATCGAACTCGAATACACTACGCTCGTCGATGGAAAGCTGACGACGACGGGCGAAACGGGTATCATTGCCGCAGACCAGATCTTCAAGGCGATCGGTCAGTCCTTCGAGGCGTCCGGCCTCGGATCGCTCACGTTCGAAGCCGGCCGCATCGTCACCGATGCCGAAGGCAAGACCTCGCTCGCCAATGTCTGGGCCGGCGGCGACTGCGTGCTGGGTGGCGAGGACCTGACGGTCTCCGCCGTCGCCATGGGCCGCGATGCCGCTGAAGCGATCAACCGGGCTTTCGCCGCGGCCATGCCGCGCGCGAGCGCCGTTGCATAACGGATCGGGAGAACGGAACAATGGCTGATCTTCGCAACAATTTTGTCGGCATCAAATCCCCGAACCCGTTCTGGCTGGCGTCCGCGCCGCCGACGGACAAGGCCTATAACGTCGAGCGTGCCTTCAAGGCAGGCTGGGGCGGCGTCGTCTGGAAGACGCTCGGCGAGGAAGGACCGCCTGTCGTCAACGTCAACGGCCCGCGCTACGGCGCGATCTGGGGCGCCGACCGCCGGTTGTTGGGCTTCAACAACATCGAGCTCATCACCGACCGCGACCTTTATGTGAACCTGCGGGAAATGAAGCAGGTCAAGATGAACTGGCCGGACCGGGCCCTGATCGCATCGATCATGGTGCCCTGCGAGGAAGAGGCCTGGAAGGCGATCCTACCGCTGGTCGAAGAAACCGGCGCCGACGGCATCGAGCTCAATTTCGGCTGTCCGCACGGCATGTCCGAACGCGGCATGGGCGCCGCTGTCGGACAGGTGCCGGAATATATCGAAATGGTCGTTCGCTGGTGCAAGCAGTACACGCGCATGCCCGTCATCACCAAGCTGACGCCCAATATCACCGACGTCCGCAAGCCGGCCCGCGCCGCCAAGGCCGGCGGCACCGACGCAGTGTCGCTGATCAACACGATCAACTCGATCGTCTCCGTCGATCTCGACAACTTCGCCCCGAACCCGACGGTCGGCGGCAAGGGTACCCACGGCGGCTATTGCGGCCCGGCGGTCAAGCCGATCGCGCTCAACATGGTCGCCGAAATCGCCCGCGATCCGGAAACCTACGGCCTGCCGATATCAGGCATCGGTGGCATCACCACCTGGCGCGATGCGGCCGAGTTCCTGGTGCTTGGCGCCGGCAACGTGCAGGTCTGCACCGCGGCAATGACCTACGGCTTCAAGATCGTCCAGGAAATGATCTCCGGCTTGTCCGACTGGATGGATGCCAAGGGTCACCGCAACCTCGACGACATCACCGGCCGCGCCGTGCCGAATGTCACCGACTGGCAGTACCTCAACCTCAACTACATCGCCAAGGCCAAGATCGATCAGGATTCCTGCATCAAATGCGGTCGCTGTCACATCGTCTGCGAGGACACCTCGCACCAGGCGATCACCCAGTTCGTCAACGGCGTGCGCCACTTCGAGGTGATGGACGACGAGTGCGTCGGCTGCAACCTCTGCGTCAGCGTCTGTCCCGTCGAGAACTGCATCACCATGGAAGAACTGCCGGCAGGCGCCATGGACCAACGCACCGGCAAGCCGGTCGATCCGAACTATGCCAACTGGACGACGCATCCGAACAATCCGATGGCCCGCCAGGCAGCGGAATGACCAAAACCGACGCCGCCGGATTCTTGTCCGGCGGCGTCGGGAATTGGTGTTCGATCAGACCGCGACCACCACCTTGCCGAAGGCGCCGCGATCGAGATGCGCCAGTGCCTCGCGGAAAT
Organism: Ensifer sp. Root31; assembly: GCF_001424825.1. Taxonomy (NCBI): domain Bacteria; kingdom Pseudomonadati; phylum Pseudomonadota; class Alphaproteobacteria; order Hyphomicrobiales; family Rhizobiaceae; genus Ensifer; species Ensifer sp. Root31. The sequence goes on from NZ_LMCO01000010.1 coordinate 27,124, forward strand.
CCGCAAACCGATAGCGCGCATCGACCACAGGCTTCAGACCGGTTTGATCGACAGCCGCGACGAGGTCCTCAAGCGCCCGGCGATGGCCGACGCCGATGCCCTGGATGACAGGCGATTTCAACAGCACCAGCGGCGCCGGCGCCGAGATCTCGGCGCCTTCGAGCACCCCGATGACCGAGATCCGTCCCTGCACCGCCACCGCATGCAGCGACCGGCCGAGATTGGCGCCACCGGCAAGCTCCAGGATATGATCGGCGCCGTGATCGCCGGTGATCTCAAGCACACGCTCCACCCAGTCTTCCGACAGGCGGTCGATGCCATGGTCGGCACCGAGCTCGAGGGCGCGATCGAGCTTGTCCCGGCTTGCCGACGTGACGATGACTTCGGCCCCATGCGCCTTGGCGATCTGCAACCCGAACAGCGCGACACCACCCGTCCCCTGCACGACGACGCGGTCGCCGGCCTTCGGCCGCCCCTTCTCGACCAGCGCGTACCAGGCCGTTACACCGGCGCAGGGCAAGGTGCTTGCCTCGCCATCGTCAAGGCTCTTTGGCGCATGGACGAACCAGTCTTGCGGGAACGTGACATATTCCGAAGCAACGCCCGGATTGAGACCGCCGAGCGCAAACGACGTCGGTTGACGGGCCGTTCCCGGCTTTTGACCGTCGATCCAGCTGGGGTCGAAGACGGAAATGACCCGATCGCCGGCCTGAAAGCGCGTCACGTCGCTGCCGACCGCCTCGACGACGCCGGCCATGTCGGAGCCCGGCACGAAGGGGAAGACGAGCGGCATGCCCATGCCGTTTTCGAGCACCAGCTTGTCGCGAAAGTTGAGCGAAAAGGCGGTCGTGCGAACCAGCACCTCGCCCGGCCCCGCCTGTGGGATCGGCCGCTCCGTGAGCTTCAGGTTCTGAGGGCCGAACGCATCGATGGTCCATTCCTTCATCAGTCTCGCCATGGTCTTTCCTTTCATCGGATTTGATCTGATGGAGAAAGCATAGCGTTGAAATTATCTCTCCAGTTGCGATATGATTTCGTCATATTGGTTCCATGAGGGATACAAGATGAGCTACCTGAACGGCGTTTCGGTGTTCGTGGAGGCGGCCGACGCGGGCGGATTTTCCGCCGCCGCCGAAAGGCTCAACCTGTCGCGTTCAGCCGTCGGCAAGACCGTCGCCAAGCTGGAGCAAAGGCTGGGCGTGCGCCTGTTTCATCGCACCACCCGCACCCAGAGCCTGACCGACGAGGGTCAGCTGTTCTACGAAAACTGCCAGAGGGCGCTCAGCGAAATCAGAGCCGGCGAGGCGCTGCTGGAATCCGGCAAACAGGAGATACAGGGACGGCTGCGCCTGTCGATGCCGGTGCATTTCGGCCGCCAATGCATCATGCCGTTGCTGTCGGAACTGCTGCAGCAACATCCACGGCTGGAGTTCGACCTCAACTTCAGCGATCGCAACGTCGACCTTGTCGAGGACGGCTTCGATCTCGCCATCCGCACCGGCCCGCAACGGGATGAGCCCGAACTGATGATGCGCAAGATCGCCGACCAGCGCATGACCGTGTGCGCCTCCCCGGCCTATATCGAAGCGAATGGCGCACCGGAGACGATCGAAGACCTGACGGCGCACCAGGCGATCCTCTATCGGCGCAGCGGACAACCTCTCGCCTGGTCCTTTCCAGTGAAGGCCGGCCAGACGCAGACCGTCACGCCGCCGGCGCGTCTGCGGCTCGACGACCTGACGTCGATCGCCGACGCGGCGGCCGACGGCTTCGGCATCGCCTGGCTGCCTTGCTGGCTGGTGGGCAACCGCATCGCTTCCGGCTCGCTCGTGCAGATACTCGCCGATGTGCCCGCTCTGTCCTACGGCACCTATGTCGTCTGGCCGAAAACCCAATATATGCCGCCAAAGCTGCGGCTGCTCATCGATACCCTTGCCGCGCGGCTGCCGCCCATGATGGAATGACGCCAACGGCTATCCCTGTTGCGAGCGGAGGCGTCGGAAGCCAAGCAAGGAGGCAACGCGCCGGCAGCACCGTCTTCGCCCCGTTCAAGCGCGACACCGACTGTTTCGGCCAAAGCCAACAGATGTGGATGCTGAACTTCCGCGTCGACGCCATGACGGAGCAGCTTCGTACTGCGGGCATCGAGGTGACAGCCGACCCGCAAACCTATCCGAACGGCCGCTCCGCCAGGCTCTACGACCCCGAAGGCAACCCGATCGAGCTTTGGCAGCCGAACCCCGCCGAATAGCGCCAGTGGCCAATGACGCGCAAGACACGATAACGAAACAGATTGTGTAGAAAAGGTAAGTTGTCGGCGTATGCGATCTGGATAATAAAGGGGGAAATAACCGAAGCCGGTGTTTCGCCGGCAGAGCTGGGCTCGCTATTTGACGATCATTTCCGCCAATAGACGCAAGCGCATTCACCTCGTTTCCGGGGCAGTGCTTGGTACGTTCATCCTTGCCCATTTTCTCAACCATTCGCTCGGACTGATCTCCATCGATGCCATGGAGTCCGGCCGCAAGGTCTTCAACGTCGTCTGGCACAGCGTGCCCGGCACGGTGCTGCTCTATGGTGCGCTGCTTGCGCATTTCATGATGGCACTCGATAGCCTGTATCGCCGCCAGACGCTGCGCATGCCGATGCGCGAAGCGCTCAAGATCGTCTTCGGCCTCAGCCTGCCCTTCCTGCTGCTGGGCCACGTGACCGCCGCACGGGTCGAACCGCTTTTGACCGGAGTGGAGGCCGATTATCCCGGCATGCTGCGGGCGCTCTGGTCCAGCTGGACCAATGCCACTCGCCAATCTCTCGCCCTTTTGCTCGCCTGGAGCCACGGCTGCCTCGGCGCCTGGTTCTGGATGCGCGGACGGACCTGGTTTCCGCGCTACGAGGTCCTGCTCTACACGATCGCGATCCTCGTGCCGATCTTCGCGCTTCTCGGCTTCTTCAGCGGCGCCCGCTCGGTCGAGCGCGTCTATGCGGAGCATGGCGGCTATGGCGACAGCGCTGAAGCCAAGCCGGCCTTCGATGTCGACCTGCTCGAGAATATCCGGCTCGGTCTCTATCTCGGCTTTGCCGGGCTGATCGTCGGCACGTTTGCCCTGCGCGTCCTGCCCAAGGGTGGGCGCATCCGCGTGCGCTACCCCGATGGCCGTGTCGCCACCGTCAATCTCGGCTTCAGCGTGCTGGAGGCAAGCCGCGCCGCCGGCATCCCGCATGTCTCGGTCTGCGGCGGTCGCGGCCGCTGCTCTACCTGCCGCGTGCGCGTGATTCAGGGTCTCGAAGGCCAGCCGGGGCCGGAAGATGCCGAGCTGACGACGCTGACACGGATCGGCGCACCCGACAATGTCCGCCTTGCCTGCCAGTTCCGTCCGATCCACAACGTCACCGTCGTGCCTATCCTCGATACCGACAGCATCGGCATCAAGAAGCAGCTGGTGCGCCAGGATGGCGAGGGGCGCGAGCGGCGTATCGCCGTGCTCTTCTGCGACCTGCGCGGCTTCACCAGCATCGCCGAGCATAAGCTGCCCTTCGATACGGTCTTCCTCCTCAACCGCTATTTCGAGATGGTCGGCGAGGCGGTGGAGGATTCCGGTGGGGTCATCGACAAGTTCATCGGCGATGGCGCGCTGGCAATCTTCGGCCTGAAGAACTCGTTTACCGAGGCCTGCCAGCAATCGCTTGCAGCCGCGGTGCGCATTTCCAAGGGCATCGATGCTCTCAACCAGACCTTCCAGGGCGAGCTCGACGAGCCGCTGCGGATCGCGATCGGTATGCATGCCGGCCCAGCCATCATCGGCGAGATCGGCTATGGACAGGCGACGTCTCTGACTGCCGTCGGCGATACCATCAATACGGCAAGCCGGCTCGAAGGCCTTGCCAAGGAACACGACGCCCAACTCGCCGTTTCGGCCGAGCTCGTCAATCGCGCCGGTGTGGTGATGGAGGCGCACAAGCGGCTCGACATCAGCCTTCGCGGACGCCAGGCGACCCTCGAAACCTGGATCGTCGAAGATGCCGGCGATATCGCCAAGGCCTTGCAACCCTCACCCGCTCCGGCTTAGGTGTATGGGCGCTCGCTCGAGTCTTCAGCACCGGATCCGGAAGCCAGCATGAAACAGGATGTCTCGCCGAAAACGGCGCACCAGAGCCACGCCAAGGGCGTCGAAAAGCTCAAGGCGCATCTGGCGATGCTGACCTTTTCGGCGCTCATCGCCGGTTCCTTCTCCTTCGGCGGATTGGCGGCACAGCACATGGGCGCCGGCCCGCTGACGCTCTGGCGCTATCTCTTGACCGTCGTGGTGCTTGGCGTGCTCACCTTCGGTTACGCCAGGGTGCCGTTTCGGATCCCCAGGCAGTTGTGGCGCTTCCTCATCCTCGGCGGGCTGATCGCCGTCTACATGCTGACGATGTTCAAGGCGCTGGAATTCACCGACCCGGTGTCGACGGGCGCCGTCTTCACGCTGATGCCGCTCTTGAGCGCGGGCTTTGCCTTTCTACTGCTCAGCCAGCACACCCGTCCGGGCGTGCTCGCAGGCCTGATCATCGCAGCACTTGGCGCCGTCTGGGTGATCTTTCGCGCCAACATCCAGGCAATCCTCGCCTTCGACATCGGCCAGGGCGAGCTGATCTTCTTCGTCGGCGTCATCTGCCACGCGATCTACGTGCCGCTGATCCGCAAGTTCGACCGCAAGGAAAACCCCTTCGCCTTCGGCTTCTGGGTTGCCGCCTGCACCGTGCCGTGGCTGCTTGTACCCGGCGCCGCAGGCCTTGCCAGCACCGACTTTCCAAGCCTGCCGGCCATCGTCTGGATCGCCGTCGCATATTTGGCCGTCGTCACCACCGCGATCACCTTCCTCCTGCTGCAATACGCATCCCTGCGCCTGCCATCGTCGAAAGTGCTCGGCTACGGCTATCTGACGCCCAGCTTCATCATTCTGCTTGAGGGCATTCTCGGTCACGGCTGGGTCAGCCTGCCGGTTCTCGCCGGGGCACTGACGACGGCCTGCGGGCTGGCGTTGATGGCATTGCTGCCGGATTGATCCCAACGGCGCTCAGGCGGCAGGCTGTTCGCTCACCTGCAGCCCGTCGACGAACAGGCGCTCGAGAAACCGCGCCGCATCCTCGAACCGACCCTCGCCGGAATTGCCCTGCCCGAGCACGGCGCGCACCTGCACGTCGAAGTCGGCATAATGCTGCGTCGTCGACCAGATCGCGAAGATCAGGTGGTAGGGGTCGCATTTGGCGATCTTGCCGGCTTTGGTCCAGGCGCGGATGACCTCCGCCTTCTCGTCGACAAGCTCCTTCAGCGGCCCCTTGAGTTCGTCTTCGATATGCGGCGCGCCTTGCAGGACCTCATTGGCGAAGAGCCGGCTTTCGCGCGGGAAATCGCGCGCCATCTCCAGCTTCCGCCGGATGTAGCTGCGGATCTCGGTAACCGGGTTTCCCTCGGCGTCGAAGGCACGCAACGGATCAAGCCAGGTATCGAGCACGCGATCGATCAGCGCGCGGTGCATCGCTTCCTTGGTGCGGAAATAATAGAGCAGGTTCGGCTTCGACATGCCGGCCACATCGGCGATCTGATCGACGGTCGCGCCGCGAAAGCCGTTCGCCGAAAACACCTCCAGCGCTGCCTCCAGAATGCGCTCTTCCTTCTCCTCCTGGATGCGTGTACGCCTCTGGGTCTTGGCCGCTCTCGGAAGTACCATTTCGCCCCCTGCAGGTGCCTGCGCGTTCATCCGCACAGGTCGTATCTGCCCAAATTTCGGCGCCGCCATCTTTTCGGGCAACAACTTCGTTTTTTTGTTTTTCCGACTTGAGTGCCGCAACGGAAGTTGTAATGTTTTACCAACCGGTCAAATTATCAGCCAGTTCGCCAGCAAAGGCAACGACTGATCGAAGGGCACCAGAAAAAACCAAGCCTGGATTTGACCAAGGGAACGTGAGGGGCATGCACCACCCAAGGTGCCGCCCAAAAAAATGAGGAGACCGCCGTGGCAGCACCTGGCGAGAACATGCGCGTCAATGCCGACCGCCTGTGGGATACGTTAATGGACATGGCCAAGATCGGCCCGGGCATCGCCGGCGGCAACAACCGCCAGACGCTGACCGACGAGGATGGCGAGGGCCGCAAGCTCTTCCAGTCCTGGTGCGATCAGGCCGGCCTGACCATGGGCGTCGACACCATGGGCAACATGTTTTTCACCCGGCCCGGCACCGACCCGGATGCCCTTCCTGTGTATGTCGGCTCTCATCTCGATACCCAGCCGACCGGCGGCAAGTTCGACGGCGTGCTCGGCGTGCTCTCGGGCCTCGAGGTCGTGCGCTCGATGAACGATCTCGGCATCAAGACCAGGCACCCCATTGTCGTCACCAACTGGACCAACGAGGAAGGCGCGCGCTTTGCGCCGGCGATGCTCGCCTCCGGCGTTTTTGCCGGCGTGCACAGCCAGGAATTTGCCTACGCCCGCAAGGACCCGGAAGGAAAGGCCTTCGGCGACGAACTGAAGCGCATCGGCTGGGTCGGCGACGAAGAGGTCGGCGCCCGCAAGATGCACGCTTATTTCGAATATCACATCGAGCAAGGCCCTATCCTCGAGGCCGAAAACAAGGATATCGGCGTCGTCACCCATTGTCAGGGCCTGTGGTGGCTGGAGTTCACACTGACCGGGCGCGAGGCGCATACCGGCTCGACCCCGATGAACATGCGCGTCAATGCCGGCCTGGCCATGTCGCGGATCATCGAGATGGTTCAGGGCGTGGCGATGGAAAACCAGCCGGGCGCCGTCGGCGGCGTCGGTCAGGTGGTCTTCTCGCCCAACTCGCGCAACGTGCTGCCCGGCAAGGTCGTCTTCACCGTCGATATCCGCTCGCCCGACAAGGCCAAGCTCGACCGCATGCGCGCCAAGATCGAGGCGGAAGCGCCTGAGATCGCCGATGCGCTCGGCGTCGGCTGCTCCGTCGAGGCCATCGGCCACTTCGAACCGGTGACCTTCGATCCGAAACTCGTCACTGCCGTGCGCAACGCCGCCGAAAGGCTCGGCTACAGCCACATGAACCTGATCTCAGGTGCCGGACACGATGCCTGCTGGGCAGCCAAGGTCGCGCCCGCGACCATGGTCATGTGCCCCTGCGTCGGAGGCCTCAGCCACAACGAGGCGGAGGACATCTCAAAGGAGTGGGCCGGCGCCGGCGCCGACGTCCTCTTCCACGCCGTCGTTGAAACGGCCGAAATCGTCGAATGAGTTTGCGGGCGGGACGAAAGTTCCGCCCTTTTTCGTGGCGGCCCAAGGGCCACCGGAAGCACAATCGCGAGGATGAAAATCAATGAGCACTGTCATCAAGGGTGGAACCATCGTCACCGCCGATCTGACCTACAAGGCGGACGTGAAGATTGAAGACGGCAGGATCATCGAGATCGGCCCGGACCTCAAAGGCGACGAAACGCTCGACGCCAGCGGCTGTTTCGTCATGCCCGGCGGCATCGACCCGCACACCCACCTCGAAATGCCCTTCATGGGTACCTACTCTTCCGACGATTTCGAAAGTGGCACCCGGGCAGCACTCGCCGGCGGCACGACCATGGTCGTGGATTTCGCCCTGCCCTCGCCCAACCAGTCGCTGCTCGAAGCGCTGGATATGTGGCACAACAAGTCGACCCGCGCCAACTGCGACTATTCCTTCCACATGGCGATCACCTGGTGGAGCGAGCAGGTCTTCAACGAGATGGAGACCATCGTCAGGGACAAAGGCATCAACACCTTCAAGCACTTCATGGCCTATAAGGGCGCGTTGATGGTCGACGACGACGAGATGTTCTCGTCCTTCCAGCGCTGTGCCGGCCTGGGTGCGCTGCCGCTCGTCCACGCGGAAAACGGCGACGTGGTTGCCCAATTGCAGGCGAAGCTGCTGGCGGAAGGCAACAACGGCCCGGAGGCGCATGCCTATTCGCGGCCGGCCGAAGTCGAGGGCGAGGCAACCAACCGGGCGATCATGATCGCCGACATGGCGGGCAGCCCGGTCTACATCGTCCACACCTCCTGCGAACAGGCGCATGAAGCAATCCGCCGAGCCCGCGCCAAGGGCATGCGCGTCTTCGGCGAACCGCTGATCCAGCACCTGACGCTCGACGAAACCGAATATTTCAACAAGGACTGGGACCACGCCGCCCGCCGCGTGATGTCGCCGCCGTTCCGCAACAAGCTGCACCAGGATAGTCTCTGGGCCGGCCTCGCATCCGGTTCGCTGCAGGTGGTCGCGACCGACCATTGCGCCTTTACCTCAGAGCAGAAGCGCTCCGGCGTCGGCGATTTCACCAAGATCCCCAATGGCACCGGCGGGCTTGAAGATCGCATGCCGATGCTGTGGACCCACGGCGTCAACACCGGCCGCATCACCATGAACGAGTTCGTGGCCGTCACGTCGACGAACATCGCCAAGATCCTCAACATCTACCCGAAGAAGGGCGCTGTTCTCGTCGGCGCCGACGCCGACCTGGTGGTCTGGGATCCGAAGCGGTCGAAGACGATCTCGGCCAAGAACCAGCAGTCGGCGATCGACTACAACGTCTTCGAGGGCAAGGAAGTAAAGGGCCTGCCGCGTTACACGCTGACGCGCGGCGTCGTCGCCATCGAGGAAAACACGGTCAAGACGCGCGAGGGCCATGGCGAATTCGTCCGCCGCGATCCGTTCCCGGCCGTCAGCACCGCGCTCACCACCTGGAAGGAAGTCACCGCCCCCCGCGCCGTCCAGCGCAGCGGCATCCCGGCAACAGGCGTGTGATCCCCGTGCTTCACGGCCTGCACGTCTTCCCACCACTCTGTCCCACCGGACATGTTCCGCCGCACCGGCGGGACGCTTCGGCGCGTTTGCTGGTCGCGTCACCCGGGCACGAGAGCGTCAAGCTCCGGCAAGAGGACGACGCTTTCCTGCCCATTGGGGTCGGTGCGGGCGATCACGGCCGAACAGGGTGCATCGGAGAGGTTTGCCGGCAGGTGCGGCACGCCGGCCGGAATGTAGAACATCTCGCCGGCGCGAACGACGGCATGCTCCTCGAGCCGCTCGCCGAACCAAGTGTGCGCCTCGCCCGACAGCACGTAGATCGCCGTCTCATGGTCCTCGTGCAGATGCGCCTTGGCACGGGCGCCGGGCGGGATTGTCAGGAGGTGCATGCAGATGCCGGTCGCCCCAACGGTTTCCGCCGCGATGCCCTCGAAATAGCTGAGCCCCTGCTTTCCGGCATGTCCGCTGCCGGGGCGAACCACGCGACAGCCAGGATTGGATGATCGAGACATGACTGTTCTCCAGAATTCCCTGAAAAACCAGCAGCAAACGGCTCCGCTTACAAATCCGCGATTGCATGTTGCCGGTCCGGATAGCAGTCTGACACAGCCAAGCCAGAATGAGTATTCGCCGATGACGTCCAATACCGCATCCGTGGTTTCGGCCCGGGACCTCTGTCTGACCTTCGAGACCGCCGACGGCCCGGTGAACGCCCTGACCGGCGTCAATCTGGATGTGACCAAGGGGGATTTCGTTTCCTTCATCGGCCCCTCCGGCTGCGGCAAGACGACGTTCCTGCGCGTCATCGCCGATCTGGAAAAGGCGACCTCCGGTACGATCACCGTCAATGGCATGACGCCCGAGGAAGCGCGGCGGCAACGCGCCTACGGCTATGTCTTTCAGGCGGCCGCCCTCTATCCCTGGCGCACCATCGAGAAGAACATCGCCCTGCCGCTCGAAATCATGGGCTACAACAGGCAGGAGCAGAAGGCGCGCATCGACCGCACGCTGGATCTCGTCAACCTCGCCGGTTTCGGCAAGAAATACCCATGGCAACTGTCGGGCGGCATGCAGCAGCGCGCGTCGATCGCCCGCGCGCTTGCCTTCGACGCCGATCTTCTCCTGATGGACGAGCCCTTCGGCGCGCTTGACGAGATTGTTCGTGATCATCTGAACGAGCAGCTGTTGAAGCTCTGGGCCCGTACCAACAAGACCATCTGTTTCGTCACGCATTCCATTCCCGAAGCGGTCTATCTCTCCACCAGGATCGTGGTGATGAGCCCTCGCCCCGGCCGCGTCACCGACATCATCGAATCGCCCTTGCCGCGAGAGCGCCCGCTCGGCATTCGCGAAACGCCTGAGTTTCTCGAGGTCGCCCATCGCGTGCGCGAGGGCCTGAGAGCGGGGCACAGCTATGAGGAATAGCGGGGCGTCTTCGACCATTTGCCGTCCTGCAACACGGGCCGACATGAGTGCCTGCGCCGACATTCTCAACCGCTGGATCGACGCGACGCCGTGGATGCCGCGGATACACCAGCATGCCGACGTCGAGCGATATTATCTCGAGACGGTCTTTCCCGAGCGGACCGTGATCGTTGCCGAGCGCAACGACCGGGTCGCAGGCTTCATGGCGCTCTCAAGTGATCATTATGTAACGGCGCTTTATGTCGACGACGTCCACCGCGGCGTGGGCGTCGGCAGCAATCTGCTCAAGACCGCGAGGTCGCTGTCCGCAACAGAGTTGAACCTCTGGACCTTCGAGGCAAACGGCAACGCCCAGCGCTTCTACGAACGCCAGGGCTTCTCTGCCGTAAGCCGCACCGATGGCGACAACGAGGAAGGCCTGCCTGACATTCTCTACCATTGGCGTGGAGCGGGGGTACGGCCATGAACCTTGCCTATGTCCTCTGGCTGCTGCTTGCCACGACCATTTTTCTCGGCGGCGCGACGGCTTCGCGCGCCTATGTCTCCAACAGCCATGTCGGCGTGCTGGTTCTGGCCCTCGGGCTCTACATGGTCGGCAACATCATCATGGTGAAGCTGATGCGCGACGGCGGGCTTGGCCTTGCAATCTCGTTGTCAGCCATCGTGCAATTGGTTCTCGTCAACATCATTGCCTTTGCCGTCTTCGGCGAAAAGCTGAGCCTCACCCAGGCGGCCGGCGTCATGCTCGGCATCGCCGCCATGGGCCTGATTTTGCTGCCGGCAAGCGGAAAGGCATGACGATGAGAGAAGAAAGCTTCCTCAGGCACAAGCTCTTGCCAGTCGGCACCGTCGTCGCGCTGTTGATCGTGGTCTGGTACATTGCAGTCGTGTTCCTGAACGCGCCGTTCGAGCGCGACACCGCTGCCCGCGCCGGCACCGAGATCAGTTTCTCGCAGATCGTTCACAACACCATGGCGCAGGAGCGCCCCGTTCTGCCGGCACCGCACCAGGTTATCGCCGAGATCTGGGATACGACCGTCAACAAGCCGATCACCTCGAAACGCAGCCTGGTCTATCACGCCTGGATCACGCTTTCGGCCACTCTGCTCGGTTTCGGCATCGGCGCTGTACTCGGCATTCTCCTGGCCATCGGCATCGTGCACAACCGCGCCATGGACCGGTCGCTGATGCCCTGGGTGATCGCCAGCCAGACGATCCCGATCCTCGCCATCGCGCCGATGATCATCGTCGTCCTCAACGCGATCGGCATCTCCGGGCTTTTGCCGAAGGCGCTGATCTCGACCTATCTCTCGTTCTTCCCCGTGGTCGTCGGTATGGTGAAGGGCCTGCGCAGCCCCGAGGCGATCCAACTCGATCTGATGCACACATACAATGCCTCGCAAGCGCAGGCCTTCTGGAAGCTGCGCTGGCCGTCATCGATGCCCTATCTCTTCACCTCGCTGAAGGTTGCCGTCGCAATTTCGCTCGTCGGCGCCATCGTCGGCGAACTGCCGACAGGTGCCGTAGCCGGCCTCGGCGCGCGCCTGCTCGCCGGTTCCTATTATGGCCAGACGGTGCAGATCTGGTCGGCGCTGTTCATGGCGGCAGCGCTTGCGGCGGTGCTGGTCATGATCGTCGGCTTTGCACACACCGCCGTCCTGAAGCGCATGGGGGCCAAGCCATGAATCTTCCGATCCTGATTGGTGCCGTCGTCTTCTGGCTTGCGGCCTGGGCCTTCAACGAATGGCTGGTGCGCCAGCGGTTTCAAAGCGAAGCCGCCAACCGGGCCGCACATTTCGCCGTACCGCTCCTCTTCGGCATCACCCTGCTGGTGCTCTGGGAAGGCATCGTGCGCGGCTTTTCCGTACCCTCCGTCCTGCTGCCGGCACCGTCGATGATCTGGCAGCGCCTGATCAACTCGCTGCCAACACTGGCGGCAGACTTCCGCCAGACATTCCTGAAGGCGGTGCTAACAGGCTATGCCCTCGGTTGCGGCCTTGGTTTCGTCGTCGCCATCCTCATCGATCGCTCGCCATTCCTGCAAAAGGGGCTGCTGCCGCTCGGCAACTTCGTCTCGGCGCTGCCGGTCATCGGCGTTGCGCCGATCATGGTCATGTGGTTCGGCTTCGACTGGCAGTCCAAGGTCGCCGTCGTCGTCATCATGACGTTCTTCCCGATGCTGGTGAACACCATCGCCGGACTGGCAGCGTCCAGCCACATGGAGCGCGACCTGATGCGCACCTATGCCGCCTCCTGGTGGCAGACGCTCGTCAAGCTGCGCCTGCCGGCCGCCTGGCCGTTCATCTTCAACGCGCTCAAGATCAACTCCACCCTGGCGCTGATCGGCGCCATCGTCGCCGAATTCTTCGGGACACCCATTGTCGGCATGGGGTTCCGGATCTCCACGGAAGTGGGCCGCATGAACGTCGACATGGTCTGGGCCGAAATCGCCGTCGCGGCGGTGGCAGGTTCGGCCTTCTACGGGGTGGTGGCGCTCATCGAGCGCGCCGTCACCTTCTGGCATCCTTCCATTCGCGGAGGGCGCGCCTGAGAACACCGTGGAGCAATTCCAGGAAAAGTGTGAAACGGTTTTCCGTCCCGAATTGCCTACTTCAAACACAATGAAACAAAAACAAGAGGGAACTGACATGAACAAGAGACTTGCATCGCTTCTCGCCGCAGGCGTCTTTTCGCTCGCAGCATTCCATGCCGAAGCCGCCGACAAGGTGACACTGCAGCTGAAATGGGTCACGCAGGCGCAGTTTGCCGGCTACTACGTCGCCAAGGACAAGGGCTTCTACGAAGAAGAAGGGCTCGACGTCGATATCAAGCCCGGCGGCCCGGATATCGCGCCCGCGCAGGTGATTGCCGGCGGAGGCGCCGACGTCGTCGTCGACTGGATGCCGTCAGCCCTTGCCACCCGCGAAAAGGGCGTGCCGCTCGTCAACATCGCTCAGCCGTTCAAGAAGTCGGGCATGATGCTGACCTGCCTCAAGGAGAGCGGCGTCACCAGCCCGGACAAGTTCAAGGGACACACGCTTGGCGTCTGGTTCTTCGGCAACGAGTATCCGTTCCTGTCGTGGATGTCGCATCTGAAGATCCCGACGGACGGCGGCCCGGAAGGCGTGACCGTCCTGAAGCAGGGCTTCAACGTCGATCCGCTGATCCAGAAGCAGGCGGCCTGCATCTCGACCATGACCTACAACGAGTACTGGCAGGTCATCGATGCCGGCATCAAGCCGGACGATCTCGTGACATTCCAGTATGAAGACCAGGGCGTGGCGACACTCGAAGATGGCCTCTACGTGCTCGAAGACAAGCTCAAGGATGCGGCCTTCAAGGAAAAGATAGTCAAGTTCGTGCGCGCCTCGATGAAGGGCTGGAAGTATGCCGAACAGAACCCGGATGAAGCAGCCGACATCGTTCTCGAGAATGACTCAACCGGTGCCCAGACCGAAAAGCACCAGAAGCGCATGATGGGCGAAGTGGCCAAGCTGACCGCCGGTTCGAACGGCGCCCTGGATGAAGCCGACTACAAGCGCACCGTGCAGTCGCTGCTTTCGGGCGGTTCCGATCCGGTCATCTCCAAGGAGCCGGAAGGCGCCTGGACGCACGAGATCACCGACGCCGCGTTGAAGTAGGAAGAAAACAAACCGAATGACAGAAGAGGGTCGCGCGACAGCCATCGCGCGGCCCTCTTCCGTTTGCGTGCAGGCCTTTCATGGCCCGCTAAGGTTGCCTCGAATTTCCGGGCGTGGGGGTGGCAATTCGGGGCCAACGGGCCGTTGATGCGCCTCGATTGTCAAGATCGTGTCGAGATTGCAACCAAGATTGCAGAACGGAAGAAATATTGAGGAACCATCACTTCACCGCACTTGTAAGCAGATGATGTGAAGATTACATAGGCGCGGATGTTTGTTGGAGGCAAGCAACACGGAGGAGTTGATTTTTCCGAATAGTTTGCCTGCGGGAGCCTCTCCCCGTCCTGCCCGCGCTCACGGTCTGATACCGTGCGAGTGGCGCATGAATGAAAATGGCCGTGCGCCTATGCCTTGTTTCGCTTAATCCGCGAAGACAAGCGTCGGCGAAACTGAAAATCGCTTGATTGCATTGGGATCCGGCCTGCGAAGGCACAGTTCCTTTTTATGTCGTTTCCGTTGCCAGGATTGTAAAGCCGATGGCTCAGAAAGTATTACCTGCTCTCAGCGTTTGCGTTGCGATGATGATTGCTCCGTTTTCAAGTGCATTTGCCGAGGAACCAGCCAAGGCGCAGCCCGCGCAGAGCCTGCCGTCGATCGTCGTGACCGAGGCAGTCGATCAGTCGATCAGCGATCGCGTCGTTGCAACCGGGACGATACAGGCGGTTGAGCAGATCTATGTCGCGCCGCTGGTCGAGGGCTTGTCGATCCGCTCGCTCAATGTCGATATCGGCGACAAGGTCGAAGCAGGCAGCGTGCTGGTGGTTCTCAACGACGACGCGCTGCGGCTTGAAAAGAGCCAGCTCGAAGCGGCGCTCGCCAAGGCGGAAGCCGGGCTGGCGCAGCTCACCGCTCAACTTAGCGAAGCAAAGGCCAATTCCGAAGAAGCGACACGCGTCAGCGATCGCAACGCGGAGCTTGCCAAGAACGGCACCGTTTCGACGGCGGAAGCCGATCGCGTCCGCGCTCTTGCCGCGGCCACCCGTGCCCGGGTCCGCTCCGCCGAACAGGCCGCTGCGGTCTCCAAGGCCGATATCAAGGTGGCGCAGTCCCAGATCGACGACATCGATCTTCGCCTCACCCGCACCGAGGTCAAGGCCCCGGTCGCCGGCGTCATTTCCGCCAAGAACGCCAAGATCGGTGCGATCGCCAATGGCAGCGGCGAACCGCTGTTTGCGATGATCCGCGATGGCGCGATCGAGATGAAAGCGGATGTCGCCGAAGCCGACATCATCAAGCTTGCCGTCGGCCAGCCGGCGACGATCACGCTTGCCGGCGGGAACACCAAGGTCGAGGGCGCCATCCGCCTGATCGCCCCGACGGTCGATCCCGTTTCCCGGCTCGGCACCGTGTTCATCAGCCTCAAGGACACCGCCAAGGCACGCTCCGGCATGTATGCCAGCGCCATCATCACCGCCGAAGAGAAAACAGCTGTCGTTCTGCCGCAAACGGCGGTTACCAATGAGAACGGCAAGACCATCGTGCGCAAGGTCGACAACGGTGTGGTCAACATCATCCCGGTGACGACCGGCATCTCCGATGGCAAGTTCGTCGAGGTGGTCGAGGGGTTGAAGGCCGGCGAAGAGGTTGTCGCCAGGGCCGGCGCCTATGTGCGCGACGGCGACCGCATCAACCCCGTCAAACCAGCGCAACCAGCGACCAACTGACAGGAACCGTGACCATGAACTTCTCAGCCTGGTCCATCCGAAATCCGATCGCTCCGATCCTCGCCTTCTTCGTGCTGCTGGTGCTCGGCTATCAGTCGTTCTTCAGCCTGCCGATCACCCGCTTCCCCAACATCGACGTGCCGATCGTGTCGATCAGCGTGGCGCAGAGCGGTGCCTCGCCGGCCGAACTCGAAACCCAGGTCACCAAGGAAATCGAGGACGCGGTCGCCAGCGTCACCGGCGTCGACCATATCCAGTCGACGATCAACGACGGCACATCGACCACGGCCGTGATCTTCCGTATGGAAGTACCCACGACCCAGGCCGTCCAGGACGTCAAGGACGCCATCGACCGCATCCGCGGCGACCTGCCCACCTCGATCGAAGAGCCCATCGTCTCCAAGGTCGACGTCGAAGGCCAGGCGATCCAGAGCTTCTCCGTCTCTGCACCGGGCATGTCGCTGGAAGAACTCTCGTGGTTCGTTGACGACGTCATCAAGCGCGAAATTCAGGGCAAGAGCGGCATCGGCCGGGTCGATCGCTACGGCGGTGCCGACCGCGAGGTTCGCGTCGAGCTTAGCGAGGACAAGCTGAATTCGCTGGGGATCACCGCCGCCGACGTCAATGGCCAGCTTCGACGCATGAACATGGACCTGGGCTCCGGCCGCGGTCAGGTGGGCGGCAGCGAACAGGCGATCCGTACGCTCGGCGACGCCCGCAATGTCGACCAGCTTGCCAACACGATGATCTCGGTGCCAAGCGGTCGCTTCGTGCGTCTTTCCGAACTCGGCACCGTGACCGATACCTATGAGGAGCCCCGCTCCTTTTCGCGCTTCAACGGCAATCCCGGCGTCACCTTCGCGGTCTTCCGGGCCAAGGGTGCCAGTGAAGTCAGCGTTGCCGAAACCGTTGCCAAGTCGCTGGAAAAGATCCGCGCGGCCAACCCTGACGTCACCATCGAGATGGTCGACGATTCCGTCTACTTCACCTACGGCAACTATGAAGCGGCCCTGCATACGCTGATGGAAGGCGCACTGCTTGCCGTCATCGTCGTCATGCTGTTCCTGCGAAACTGGCGCGCCACGCTGATTTGCGCCGTCGCCCTGCCGCTCTCGGCGGTACCGACCTTCTGGGTCATGGAACTGCTCGGCTTCTCGCTCAATCTCGTCAGCTTCCTGGCGCTGACGCTGGCGACCGGCATTCTCGTCGATGACGCGATCGTCGAGATCGAGAACATCGAGCGGCATATCCATATGGGCAAGTCGCCCTATCGGGCGGCGATCGAAGCAGCAGACGAAATCGGCCTTGCGGTTATCGCGACCACGTTCACGATCATCGCGGTGTTCATACCGGTGTCGTTCATGCCGGGCATCGTTGGCCAGTACTTCATCCAGTTCGGCCTGACTGTCGCCGTCTCGGTGTTCTTCTCGCTGCTGGTTGCACGGCTGATCACGCCCGTCATGGCCGCCTATCTGATGCGTCCATCCAAACTTGATGGACATCATCTCGAAGACGGCTACCTGATGCGCAAGTATACGCGCCTGGTTCATGCAACCACGAAGCGCTGGTACATGCGCTACCTAACGGTGCTCATCGCCATCGGCGTCACCGTGGCCTCCATGGCCGCGCTGTTCCTGTTCGTGCCCGGCGGCTTCCTGCCCCCGGACGACACGTCGCGCGTCAGCCTCTCCGTCGAACTGGCCCCGGATGCCATGCTCGAAGACACGGACCGCACGACCGCGCAGATCTATGAGAGGGTCAAGGACCTCGAGGGCGTGGACAGCGTCTTCGTGCTCGGCGGTGCCTCACCCAAGGGCGACCTGGAACTGCGCCGGGCTACCGTGACGGTGCTGCTGGAAAAGCGCGACCACTCGCTTCTCAACAAGATCGTCAACGACGTCATTGGCGGCCTGCCGGTCATCGGCCAATACCTGCCGAAGCTTGAGCCAGATGGCCGCATCATTCCTCAGGCCCAGATCGAAAAGGAAATCTTTGCCCGCGTCCGGGATATTCCGGACGTCCGGGTCATCAAGCTCAACGACCGCGGTGAGCGAGAGCTGTCCTTCAACCTGCTCTCGAACAACGAGACGGATCTGGACCAGGCCGTTGCAATTCTCGAAGCCAAGCTGCGCAGCGATCCACTCCTGGCCAATGTCAGCCCTGACGGCGCCCTGCCCCGTCCAGAGTTGCAGATCCGTCCGCGTGACGAGCAGATGTCACGCCTTGGCATTACCACCGCGCAAATCTCGGAAGTCATCCGTGTTGCCACAATCGGCGATATCGACGCGGCGCTGACGAAGATTGCCCTCGATGGTCGGCTCATACCGATCCGCGTCCAGATCAACCGTGACTTCCGCACGGATATCGCCGCGATCCGCAACCTGAAGATCCAGACCGCTTCGGGCTTGACGGTGCCGCTGTCGAGCGTTGCCGATATCAACTATTCAGAAGGCCCGAGTTCGATCAAACGTTACGATCGCAACCGTGTCGTTGCACTTGGCGCCGATCTCCCGATCGGCGTGGCGCTGAACACCGCCTCTGCACGGTTCGAGCAGATTGCAAACGATGCCGAGATGCCGAGCACGGTTCAACTCCTCAAGAGCGGTGACGCCGAGGTCGAGGAGGAGATGCAGGAAAGCTTCGTCAATGCCATGCTGCTCGGCCTGATGCTGGTGCTGGTGGTGCTGATCCTGCTGTTCAAGGATGTGATCCAGCCCTTCACCATCCTGTTCTCGCTGCCGCTTGCCATGGGCGGTGTCGCTGCCGGCCTGATCCTGACGCAGAACTCGCTGTCGATGCCGGTTCTGATCGGTATCCTCATGCTGATGGGCATCGTCACCAAGAACGCGATCCTGCTGGTCGATTTCGGTATCGAGATGATGCACCACGGCATGGATCGCACGCAGGCAATGATCGAAGCGGGCCGCAAGCGCGCCCGCCCGATCATCATGACCTCGATCGCCATGTCGGCGGGCATGCTGCCCTCAGCACTCGGCGTCGGCGAAGGTGGTTCGTTCCGGGCGCCGATGGCGATCGCGGTCATCGGCGGCATCATCGTCTCGACGATCCTCAGCCTCGTCGTGGTACCGTCCTTCTTCCTGATCATGGATGATCTGTCGCGCCTGCTCGCCTGGATCTTCGGCCGCCTCGTCGGCAAGAAGGACGAGGAAAACCTGCCACTCGACCGCGAGGCGTTGACCGAATTCGTCAACGACCAGGGCAAGACGATCGAGGGCCTGGAAGAGCGCCTGAAAACGATTGAGGACGGGCAGTCGAAAGGCAAGCAAACGGGCAAGGTAATCAATCATCCGGCGCTCGCTGCCGAATAGTGGCCAAAAATCACCTGAAAATCGGGCCCGCACCCACCGGTGCGGGCTTTTTTGTGAGAATTGTTTGATCGAGGTCAATTGACGTTTCAAAAGCCCGGTTACCCTGACACCAGAGCATTTCCAGGAAAGTGCGAAGCAGCTTTTCGTCGGGAGATGCGTAAAAACGGGGAGCAAGAGCGTTTTCGTGCTCCTTCTAAGGCGGAAACGCTCTAGACTTTACCTCAGGGCCGGTGTGATGAAGACCTTGCGATTGAACTCGAATGACAGAGCGGTGCTGCTGGGCTCCCGCTTCTTCGAGAAGCTGTCACCGACAGCATCCGATGCCGTTCTCGAAGGCGCCGTCGTAACGAACCACGAAGAACACGACATTCTGTTTCATCAGGACGAACCCATTGACAGCGTCTTCTGCGTCCTGTCCGGCCTTGTGCGCGTCTACCGGCTCGGCAAGGATGGGCGCGAGGCCGACATCGCCGTCTTTCCAAAGGGTGAGCTCTTCGGTGAAAGCGCCATGTTCCTCGGGCACCGCGCCACCGCCAACGCACAGGCCATCGGGTCCTCGACCATCGCCCGCCTCGACAGCCGCAATCTGCGCAAGCTCGCCGAGCAGCATCCGGATATTGCCCAGGCGCTGATGGAGCTGCTCTGCCGTCATGGCCAGATGGCCGAGGACTGCCTGGCAGAGGATCGTCTTCTGACGGCGCCACAGCGGGTCGCGAGCTACATCCTCGGTCACTGCCCGGATGGCTCGACGACCTTCTCGTTCCGGCTGCCGTTCCAGAAGAATGTGCTGGCGGGCAAGCTGGGCCTGGCGCCAGAGGCGCTGTCGCGGGCCTTTTCGGCTCTTCGCCGCTCCGGCGTCACCGTTAAAGGACGCATGATCGAGATCCACGACCGTCAGGCGCTGGAACGGTTCTAGAGCATTTCCAGGAAAAGTGCGAAGCGGTTTTCCGTCCGGAAATGCGTAAAAACAAAGAGATAGAGCGTTTGTGCGGTTCCGTCTAAATCGGAAGCGCTCTAGCTACCGGTCGCAGCAGGCCACAACGCAAAAGCGGAATCTCGTCGCCCACGATCACGAAGGACGACCATTCCTCCCTGTGGCCCCGGCTCGACCCAGGCGCTACCTCGAGCTAAGCCCGCCGTGCAGCGTCAGGAAATCGACGATCCGGTTGACGCCGTCGCCGCGTTTCATGTCGGTGAAGACAAAGGGCTTTTCCGCCCGCATCCGGGTCGCGTCACGATCCATGACGTCGAGGTCGGCGCCGACATAGGGCGCCAGATCCCGCTTGTTGATGACAAGCAGGTCAGATTTGGTGATGCCCGGCCCGCCCTTGCGCGGGATTTCCTCGCCCTGGCAGACGGAGATGACATAGATCGTCAGGTCGGCCAGATCAGGCGAGAAGGTGGCGGCCAGATTGTCGCCGCCGGATTCGATGAAGACGATATCGAGATCGGGAAAGCGACGGTTGAGATCGGCGATTGCCTGCAAGTTGATTGTCGCATCCTCGCGGATAGCCGTGTGCGGGCATCCGCCGGTCTCGACGCCGACGATGCGGTCCGACGGCAGCGCCTGCATGCGCACCAGCGCTTCGGCATCTTCCTTGGTGTAGATGTCGTTGGTCACGACCGCGACCGAGTAATTCTCCCGCATCGCCTTGCAGAGCTTGTCCGTCAGCGCCGTCTTACCCGAACCGACAGGCCCGCCGATGCCGACACGCAGGGGACCATTCTTCGATGCCATGTGACGTTCCTTTCTAGAGCATTTCCAGGAAAAGCGTGAAACCTTCTCCGCTAGGAAACGCGTAAAAACAAAGAGATAGAGCGTTTCCACGTCTCCGTCCGAACTGGAAACGCTCTATGGCCGCGCACGCTTACGAGCGGAACAGCCGCGAATGCAGGGTCTCGTGTCTGAGAGATGAAATATCGGCTGCGATCGTGGCCGAGCCAAGGTCTTCCAGCGATGCGGCGCTCGCCTTTCGCGCCACTGCAGCGATGGTCGGCTCAAGGGCTGCGATCAGCCCGACGCCGTCACGTTGGCCGGTGACGCCGCAGCGAATGGCCACCGATACGGCATTGGATACGGACGCATGCAGATAGGCGGCAATCGCCGGCTCGAGGCCTGTGGCGTGGGCACCCGCAACCGCACCGACGGCGACCGGATAGGCGGTTCTTTCTCCCAGCCGATCGAGCACGGTGTGCGGCCAATGCCGCGCTGCCGCCAGAAAGGCTTCGCCCTGCAGCATGGTTTCCATGTGCCGTTCGCAACTTGCCGCCATCGCCTCGGCAAGCTCGATCACGGATTGAAGCTGCACCGGCTCGCCGAAACCGCGATAGGCTTCGCCAAGCAGCACCGCATCGTTCCAGCCGGATCCGTGGCAAAGAAGCGTCTCCAGCCACAGCCGCAGGCTCTCGATATCGCTGACATGGCCATCGTGAACTGCCTGCTCCAACCCGTTCGAATAGGAGAAGGCGCCGACCGGGAAAGCCGGCGACAGCCAGGTCACGAGGCGAAGCAGCGCCTGCGTGTCGACCCGTTCAGCCATGGTGATGGTGGTGGCCGTGATCGTGGCCTCCGGCCGCGTGATAAGCGCCGCGCAGCGGATGGAACGGCTCGGAGATTTCGACGACCGCCGCCCCCAGCCCCTCAAGCATCGCCCGAATGACCGGATCGCGGGAAATCAGGATGCGGCCTGTCTCGATCTGCGCCGGGAGGTGGCGATTGCCCAGATGCCAGGCCAGTTCGACGAGATGCAACGGGTCGCGCGGACGGATCTCGTAAAGCGCTTCGGATGCCGCAACGATGCGGATATGACCGCCACCCTCGAGCACCAGCAGGTCGCCGTCGGCCAGCATCACCGCTTCCTTCAGGTCAAGCATGACGACATCGTCGTTTTCGAGATGCAGCAGCTTGCGGCGCAGATGCCGCGCATCGTGGGCCAAGGTGATGCTGTGCAACGGCGCCTCGTCCCTGGGTCCGGGCGAAAGTACCTCGGTCGACCGATAGGGCATCTCAGAGCACCTCGACCTTTTCCGGGTGCACGAGCTCGATGCGCGCTTCGACCAGCAGATCCGCCGTCGCGACCTGGAACGCCTTCAGATGCGGCTCGGCAAAATGGGCGTCGACCGCGGCCTTGTCCTTCCAGGTTTCGACAAACACCAGCGCGTCGGGATCGGCAGGCTTTTGATAGAGCTCGTAGCTGATGCAGCCTGCCTCCCGCCGCGTTCCTTCGATCAGGGGCTCGGCCAGCGCCAGGATTTCCACGCCCTTGCCCGGGTGCGCCGTCAGATATGCAATAATGTAAACCATTGAACCCTCGACATCTTTTCTGCCTGGCACTGTAGCAAGAAAAAACCCCGGCGCTAGCACCGGGGTTTCAAAAATCGATCCGTCGTCAGCCGGATCAGGCTGCGAGCTTCTGCGACTTCAGCGTCTCGAGAATGTTCTGCGGCGAGGAAACGCCGTAGGGATCGCTGTCGCAATTGTCGGAGTAGCCTTCCTCTTCGAACCACTGTTCGACGACACCGTTGTTGACAACGGCAGCATAGCGCCAGGAGCGCATGCCGAAGCCGAGATTATCCTTGGCGACGAGCATGCCCATCTTGCGGGTGAACTCGCCCGAGCCATCGGGGATCAGCTTGACGTTCTCGAGGCTCTGCGACTTGCCCCAGGCGTTCATCACGAAGGCGTCGTTGACCGAGATGCAGTAGATTTCGTCAACGCCTTCGGAGCGGAACTCGGCCGTCAGCTTTTCGAAGTCGGGCAGCTGGAAGGTCGAGCAGGTGGGCGTGAAGGCGCCCGGCAGCGAAAACAACACGACACGCTTGCCGGCGAAGTAATCGTCGGAGGAAACGTCGTGCCAACGGAACGGGTTGGAGCCGCCGACGGCTTCATCGCGAACGCGGGTGCGGAACGTTACGGAGGGTACTTTTCTGCCGAGCATGGTCATCTCCTTCAGTGCAGGCACTCGATTGCGAGCGGCCTTGGGAGAACAGTCGCGATCGAGGAAAATATCAGCTCGTTTCCTACCGGAAATTCCGCTGCGGTGCAGCACGAAAGGCGTCGATTCACACCCGCGCATGGCAGACATGCGACAAGCGCATGCCTGTGGCGATCCCGAACCGGCGCGGACAATGTCTCAGTTGTGTAGCCGCAGGGACAGGCCAAGAGTGGAAGGCAAGGGATTCCAGAACCCCGTCTGCAGTCCGGCTTCTCTCAATGCCCGCGCCGTCCAGGTGTTGCATCCAAACAGTGCATTGAAGCTGCCCTCCGCCTCAAAGAAGCGGTCGGCATAACCATAGGAAAAGCCCTCGATCGGAAAGACGGCGCCGCCGTTCCTGGCAAAGCTTCCGGAGATGAACGTCATCAGCTTCTCGAACTCGGCGCGCTTGAGGTCAACGCTCGTAACCGACGGCTGGGGTTCGACGATCGCCCCGGCAATATCGACATGCATAACGGAACGGTCGAGCGCCAGCGCCCTCAAGACCGGCATTGGCTTCAGCTCCGACCATGTCGGCGTTTCCAGGTAGAACGAGCGGCCACCCCAGCCGAAGATCAGCCATCGCGCCTCCGGGTGATCCAGAGGCACGCCTGCCTCGCCGGCGAAGGCAAACCGCGTCCGCGTCTCGTCATTGAGGGGAATGGCGATATCGGTGTGGATCGGACTGGCGAGGATCAGGACGCGTTCGCCGGTAACAGCCGGCTCAACCGCAGCGGCCGTGGCCGTCTTCGGCAACAGCGGTCGCGGCACGACCATCCCGAGGACGACTGCCAGGACAAGACCCGACACCCCGTAGGCGGTCCACTTGAAGGCCCGCCAGCTACCGCTTTTTCGAGACAAAATCGTTTGCCGCTCAGAACAGGAAATAACGCTGCGCCATCGGCAGAACCGTCGCCGGCTCGCAGGTGAGGAGCTCGCCATCGGCCCGCACTTCGTAGGTCTCCGGATCGACCTCGACATGCGGCGTCAGGTTGTTGTGGATCATCGATGCCTTGCCGATGCCGCCGCGGGTGTTCTTGACGGCGACGAGCTGTTTGGCAACGCCGAGCCTGGCCGCCAACCCGCCATCGAGCGAGGCCTGCGAGACGAAGGTGACGGAGGAGTTCGTGCGGCTCTTGCCATAGGCGCCGAACATCGGCCGGTAGTGCACCGGCTGCGGCGTCGGGATCGAGGCGTTGGGGTCGCCCATCGGTGCTGCGGCGATCGTTCCGCCGATCAGCACCATGTCGGGCTTGACGCCGAAGAAGGCCGGTTTCCAGAGGACGAGGTCGGCGCGCTTGCCGACTTCGAGCGAACCGATCTCATGGCTGAGGCCATGGGCGATCGCCGGGTTGATGGTGTATTTGGCGATATAGCGTTTGACCCGGAAATTGTCGTTGTCGCCGGTTTCCTGCGGCAGCGCGCCGCGCTGGCGCTTCATCTTGTCGGCCGTCTGCCAGGTGCGGATCGCCACCTCGCCGACGCGGCCCATCGCCTGGCTATCGGACGAGATGATCGAGAACGCACCGATATCGTGCAGGATGTCTTCGGCGGCGATCGTCTCCTTACGGATCCGGCTTTCGGCAAAGGCGATATCCTCGGGGATCGACGGCGACAGGTGATGGCAGACCATCAGCATATCCAGGTGCTCGGCCAGCGTGTTCTTGGTGTAGGGTCGGGTCGGGTTGGTCGACGACGGAATGACGTTCGGCTGGCCGCAGATCTTGATGATATCCGGCGCATGGCCGCCACCCGCCCCTTCCGTGTGGAAGGCATGGATCGTGCGGCCCTTGATCGCCGCGATCGTGTCCTCGACGAAACCGCTCTCGTTCAACGTGTCGGTGTGGATCATCACCTGCACATCGTACTCGTCGGCAACACCAAGGCAGCAGTCGACGGCAGCCGGCGTCGAGCCCCAATCCTCGTGCAGCTTCAGCGAGGTCGCGCCCGCAAGCACCATCTCGACCAGCGCGGCGGGCAGCGAGGCATTGCCCTTGCCGGCAAAGGCAAGGTTCATCGGGAAGGCGTCCGCAGCCTCGATCATGCGGGCGAGATGCCAGGGCCCGGGCGTGCAGGTGGTCGCGAGCGTGCCATGCGCCGGCCCCGTGCCGCCGCCGAGCATGCAGGTGAGCCCGCTCATCAGCGCTTCCTCGATCTGCTGCGGGCAGATGAAGTGGATATGGCTGTCCATGCCGCCGGCGGTGACGATCTTGCCCTCGCCGGCGATCACCTCGGTGCCCGGACCGACGATGATCGTCACGCCAGGCTGCATATCGGGATTGCCGGCCTTGCCGATCGCCGCGATGCGCCCGTCCTTCAGCCCGATATCCGCCTTGACGATGCCCCAGTGGTCGACGATCAGCGCGTTGGTGATCACGGTGTCGACCGCACCCGCCGCTCGCGTCACCTGGCTTTGGCCCATGCCGTCGCGGATCACCTTGCCGCCGCCGAACTTCACTTCTTCGCCATAGGTGGTGAAATCCTTCTCCACCTCGATGAACAGTTCCGTGTCGGCCAGCCGAACCTTGTCGCCGACCGTCGGGCCGAACATGTTGGCATAGGCCGCGCGCGACATTTTGTAGGGCATGGGTTCAGGCTCCTTGGGACAAGTCTGAAGAAGAAGGGGAAAGACGGCGAAGACGGCCCTCGGCCGCAAGTGCGTCGACGTACCGGCGCTCGGCGGCAAAGGGATGCCACTCCCAACCGACATGGCCGAAGCCAGCCAGAACGACCAGATCGTCGGCCGATGCAAAACCGGAAAGCACGTCGGCAATCACGACCATGCCGCTCGACGGCACGACATAAGGCGTGGGCGCGAACCGCGACAGATCCCGGTCCAGCTGCTCGTGCGCTGCGAGGGGGACGACCCGATGCACCCGGCCGGTCGCCGTTGTAAAACTCTCGAAACCGCAAGTGTAGTCGTCGCAGAAGTCGTCGAGATCCGGATGCGTTTCGGCCAGTGCCGCGCGCATGCCGGCAAACTTTTCAGCCGACCGAACGCTCCAGATCTCGCGTGCCTGCCGCACGGCGGCGCTGTTCTTCCAGCGCCCGCCACCAAGCATGGCAAGCGCCGGCCGGCCAGTATTGCAGACGGCGACGATATCGGTCCTCGCCCCGCC
The DNA here is from genome assembly GCF_001424825.1 of Ensifer sp. Root31. Taxonomy (NCBI): domain Bacteria; kingdom Pseudomonadati; phylum Pseudomonadota; class Alphaproteobacteria; order Hyphomicrobiales; family Rhizobiaceae; genus Ensifer; species Ensifer sp. Root31. The sequence continues at coordinate 53,120 of NZ_LMCO01000010.1, forward strand.
GGTGCCGACAGAACGGCAATCGTTGAAACGAATGACGACATCGGCCGTATCGATCGTTGCCGCAGCGCCTTCCGGCACTTCTCCATTCCCCACGATCATGATGGTGCGGCCAGACATCAGCGCTAGTTTTCCGTGGGCTCGAGCAGCTCTTTGAGTTCCGTGGTGCGGGCCGCAGTCAGCTGCGCCAGGCAGCCGGATACCAGCATCGGCTCCATCGATCCGCCGCGCGCTTCGAAGCCGGCAAGCTCGCACTGGCCGTCGCGGTAGCCGATCCAGGCGCGCTGCGCCTTCTTCAACGCCTCCTCCGCGCCGACATAGTCGGCGCTGATGTCACCCAGTTCCTTGTCCTTGGCCCGCATCGCCGCAACGGTCTGCTTGTAGACCGTGTTGAGTTCAGCGTCGGCCGCCTCATAATCCTTGTTGGAGCAGATGTTCATATCCGCCTGCGTCATTGCATTGGCGCAATCGACATCATCCTCCTGCGCCAGCGCGGGCATGGCCGCCAGCAGCAAGGCGCTCGCGATAAGCGTCGTTCGCATCATCATGCTCAAAGCTTTCCCATGACCTGCTGGCGGAAACCAAAAACCTCGCGCTTGCCCGAAAGCGGGATGAGCGTGACCTGTCTTTTCTGTCCCGGCTCGAAGCGGACGGCGGTGCCTGCGGGAATGTCCAGTCGTTTGCCATGGGCGGCACTGCGATCGAAGTCGAGCCCGGCATTGGTCTCGGCAAAGTGATAGTGGCTGCCGACCTGCACCGGCCGGTCGCCGGTATTGGAGACCTCGATCGTCACCGTCTCAAGCCCGTGGTTGAGTTCGATATCGCCGCTTGCGGCAATGATTTCCCCTGGGATCATCTGAGTTCCCTCTCCCTTGTCAGGCCGCGTCGACGTCGGCGCAGCCGAGCGGCTTCAGCACCCGTTCGGTCGATGCCGGATATTTCACAAGCAGCGCGGCCGGGCGTACCGGGCGCCGGGTAAACTCGCCGCCGCAGTTCGGGCAGGTGCCACCGAGCGTGCCTTCGACACAATCGACGCAAAAGGTGCACTCGAAGGTGCAGATCATCGCGTCGCGGCTCTCTGGCGGCAGATCCTTGTCGCAGCATTCGCAGTTCGGACGCAGTGCCAACATGTCTCAGCCTCCTCAGCGGATCGGTTCGTGCACAGTGACGAGCTTGGTACCGTCAGGGAAGGTCGCCTCCACCTGGATGTCGTGGATCATCTCCGCGATCCCCTCCATCACCTGTGCACGGGTGATCACATGGGCGCCCGCCTCCATCAGCTCCGCGACCGATCGGCCGTCACGCGCACCTTCGACAACGAAGTCGGTAATCAGCGCGATCGCCTCTGGATGATTAAGCTTGACTCCGCGCTCCAGGCGGCGGCGGGCAACCATCGCAGCCATGGAAATCAACAGCTTGTCCTTTTCGCGCGGGGTAAGATTCATGCGTCGCCACCGGTTTGATTGTGGATTAGAGGACCCAGACTTTCGGCACTGTCTCTTGCTTGCGCAAGTGCGAAATGACCGGGATGAGGATTTTTCTGAGCGAGAAGCCGTCCGCGGCAGCAAAGCGCGCAACCAGCTTGTCGCGACCACCGAGCTTGATGTGGCTGACGCCCGCCCCCACTTGCGTTTCGAGGAGTGCGCGCAGCCGCGGCAGCAGCAATTCACAATCCGGTCCGGTGTAGAACAGCGTCGCAAATGCCACGCTGCCGCCGAGCACTGCAGTCCGGGCGACAAGAGCGGCGATATCATCGGCAAAGGTCAGGTTTTCGGCATGCAACAGCCGGCCGCCGACGCGAATGCGCCAGCGATCTCGCAAGAGGCCTGTCTGCATCGCTTCGCCCATCGCCTTGCGGCCGAGCAGCACGGCCTCGACGGCAAGGAACGTCGCGCCGTCCTCGAGCTCGACATCGAGCGAGCGTGTCAGCGATGCGCGGTCGAACAGGATCGTCTCCTGCGGCAGCCAATCGACGCGTGCGCCAGCCGCCACGTCGATGCGTGTCGTGACATCGACCGTGCCGGCACTCGCCTTGTAGATCTTCTCGCAGGCCTGCGTGGTGACGGTGAGCTCGGTCGCCGCACCGGCCTCGATCTCCCAGAGCATGCGGTCGCCGCCGGTGAGCCCACCCGACGAGTTGATCAGCACGGCTTCCATCGAAGTATCGAAGGTTTTCGGCAGCCGAATCTTTGCGCAGCCTTCCTGGTAAAGCTCGGCAACGCGCGTTTGACCGACGGCCACTTTCGCGACCAGTCGTCCTTTTCCGAACGCCCGCTGCGGGGCTATGATAGCCGCATTGCTCATGTTCATCGGCCGACATCGTCGGCATCCCGAGGCGCCAAGTCAAGCTATTGTTTTGCAAAGAAAATCGGCAAGGTGATTGCTTTATGGGCAGCGTTTACCCATCAAACAGCCACCATCTCAGGCGACCCTATCCGGCGGCTCTCGCCCCTCGAAGAAGGCGGTGATGTTGTCGACCACCTTCATGCCCATCGCGACGCGTGTCTCCTCGGTCGCGCTGCCGAGATGCGGCAGCAGAACGACATTTTCGAGCGCCCGCAGGCCCTCCGGCACATTCGGTTCCGCCTCGAAAACATCGAGGCCGGCGCCTTTGATCACTCCGTTCTTCAGCGCCTCGATCAACGCCGGCTCGTCGACCACATCGCCGCGCGCGGTGTTGACGAGATAGGCGCCCTTTTTCATCATCGCCAGCCGCTCGGCATTGATGAGGTGCCGGTTCTCGCCACCGCCGGGGCAGTGCAACGAGACGAAATCCGCAATCGCAAGCACCTCGTCGACGGTACCGAGCTGGCGCGCGCCATAGCGTGCGGCTTCCGCCGCATCGACACGCGAGCGGTTGTAGAACACCACCTCCATGTCGAACCCGAAATGGCAGCGTTTTGCCATCGCCTTGCCGATGCGGCCGAAACCGATGATCCCCAGCGTCTTGCCGGTCACCTTGCTGCCAATCATGTGGGTCGGCCGCCAGCCGGTCCATTCGCCGGCCCTGATCTGACGCTCCCCTTCGCCCGCACGCCGCGCGACGGCAAGCAGCAGCGTCATGGCGATATCGGCAGTGCAATCGGTCAGAACGCCGGGCGTGTTGGTAACGGCGATGTTTGCGGCCTTGGCGGCGGCAACATCGATGTGGTTGTAACCGACACCATAGTTGCCGAGGATCTTTGCCCTGATGTCGCCGCCGTCGAACAGGCTTGCCGGCAGGCGGTCGGAGACCGTCGGCAGCACCGCGTCAAAGTCGCGCAGCGCCTTTGCCAGCTGATCGGCCGACATCGGTACGTCGCTCTCGTTCAAGACGACATCAAACCGCTCGGCCAGCACGCGCTCCACCGCTTCGGGCCAACGGCGGGTGACGAGAATGCGCGGCTTGGAACTCATGGGACAACCTCTAAAAACAGAATCGTTCGGCGATAGTGCACGAAATGACGGCGAGAGACAGCCCGCGCGGCCCAACGAAAGAGGCCCGGTGCAATGCCTTGCCGAGGCGAAGTCCGACGAGAATCATCGCCATCCCCGTTAACACCCGTCCAGAAACAAAAAGCCCGGCGATCGCTCGCCGGGCTTTCGAAGTTCTGACGTGGTTCAACGAACCTCGAAGCGAGATTTACTCGTTTTCGAAGTAGCTGTACTTGCCGTCTTCACCCTTCTTCCAGGTGTACATGACGTAGTCCGGACGGGTGATGTCGCCCTTTTCGTCATAGCCGAGTTCGCCAATTGCGGTCTTGAACGGGCCTTTGGCCTTGATCGCTTCGGCAACGGCCTGCGGATCGGTCGTGCCGCCAGCCTTGGCAGCTTCGGCGACAACCTGCAGAGCAGCGTAGGCGTAGAGCGTGTAGGCTTCCGGTTCGAAGCCGGCGGCGCGGAACTTCTCGACGAGTTCCTTGGCAGCCGGGTTCTTGCGCGGATCCGGAGCAAACGTCATCAGCGTGCCGTCAACAGCGTCGCCTGCGATCGAGGCCAGTTCGTTCGAAACGATACCGTCGCCCGACATCAGGGTAGCCTTGAGGCCCTGGTCCTTCATCTGGCGCATGATCAGGCCAGCTTCGGTGTGCAGACCGCCGTAGTAGACGATCGAGACGCCGGCTTCCTTCATCTTGGCGATGAGGGCCGAGAAGTCCTTGTCGCCGGTGTTGATGCCTTCATAGAGGGCTTCATTGAGGCCGGCTTCGTTCATCGACTTCTTGGTTTCGTCGGCAAGGCCCTGACCATAAGGGGTCTTGTCGTGAATGACGGCGATCTTGGCGTCCTTGTGGTTGGCGGCAAGGAAGGCGCCGGCAACTGCGCCCTGCTGGTCGTCACGACCGCAAGTGCGGAAGGTGTTCCAGAGGCCGCGCTCGGTGAACTGCGGGTTGGTGGAAGCCGGCGTTACCTGGAGAATGCCGTTTTCGGCATAGACTTCCGAAGCCGGGATGGACACGCCCGAGTTGAAGTGGCCGACAACGAACTTCACGCCGTCAGCGACGAACTTGTTGGCGACCGAAACGCCCTGCTTGGCGTCGGAAACGTCGTCGCCGAGTACAACCTTGATCTGTTCCCCATTGATACCGCCGGCAGCATTGATGTCTGCAGCAGCCTGTTCGGCACCTTTCTGCAGCTGTGCACCGAACGCAGCGTTCGGGCCGGTCAGCGGGCCAGCAACGCCAACGAGAATATCAGCCCATGCGGTGCCGCTGAAAGCGACCATTGCCGACAGCGCAACGGCCGACAGAAGAGACTTTTTCATTTTGTTACTCCCAATTATCCGAGCGGGTCTCGTTACCAACCTGCGCAATGCCCACCGTAATTCGCGCCGGTATTTCTTTCGCACCGGCCGCGGCGGCCGGCGCGCGCTGTTCCCATTATTTGGCTTTCCAGGAGAAAGGCGAAGCCTTCTCATAGAGCCAATAGTAGTTATTGGTCATTTGCTTGGTCCGGTAGTACCGGAAACCTGCGGTAGCAAACAACAAAAGTACGACCGTGTCCACGATATAGTAATGCAGACTGAACATCGTGCCTCCGAACAGGGCGTGGTGCACGAAGCGGATCCCAAGCCCCAGCAGCGCCACATAGACGAAGAGGCGCGGAAGCTCCTCCCAGCCCTCGGCGACGCTCTTTCCCGTTCTCCACGCGGTCCAGCCGCCCAGAACACAGGTGATGAAAAGAAACTGCCAGACCGACACTTCTTCGTAGAGAATACCCTGCATGTCACAAACTCCAGATGCGGCGCATCAATGGCGGCCGCCTTCGAGATAGGCCGCGCGGACTTCCGGATTGGCGAGCAGTTCCTTGCCCGAGCCGCTCATCGTCACGCGGCCGTTGACCATCACGTAACCGCGGTCGGAAAGCTTCAAGGCGCCGAACGCATTCTGCTCGACGAGGAACACGGTCAGTCCCTCTTCCTTGTTCAGCTTCTTGATGGCTTCGAAGATGCCCTTAACGATCAGCGGCGCCAGGCCGAGCGATGGCTCGTCCAGCAAAAGGAGCTTCGGGCGCGCCATCAGCGCGCGGGCGATCGACAGCATCTGCTGCTCGCCGCCCGAAAGCGTACCGCCGCGTTGAGCCTGGCGCTCCTTAAGTCGCGGGAACAGCGAGAACACCTTCTCGGCGTCCTCGTTGAAATGTTTGAGGTTGTCGAGGCTTGCGCCCATCTGCAGGTTTTCGAATACGGTCATGCGCGGAAAAATGCGACGGCCTTCCGGCGACTGCGCGATGCGAAGACGCGCGATCTCGTGCGTCGGCATGCGGGTAATTTCCTCACCTTCGAACATGACCGCGCCGGTGCGCGCCTGCGGGCTGCCGCAGATCGTCATCATCAGCGTCGACTTGCCAGCGCCGTTGGCGCCGATCAGGCAGACGATTTCACCGCGATGCACTTCGACGTCGACGCCGTTCAGCGCCCGGATATTGCCGTAGTAGGTCTCGACGGCCTTTACTTGCAGCAGAGGCGCGCTCATGGCTTGGATCCTCCCTGTCCGCCTTCGATTTCCTCGATTTCTTCGATCACCTCTTCAACCTCTTCATCCTCGACACCCAGATAGGCCGCAATGACCCTCGGATCGTTCTTCACGAAATCCGGGTTGCCGTCGGAAATCTTCTGGCCGTATTCCAAAACGACCACGTGGTCGGAAATCTCCATCACCACCGACATGTCGTGCTCGATCAACAGGATCGAGGTGCCGGTTTCGCCGCGGATACCCTGCAGCAACTCGTTGAGCGCCAGCGATTCACGCGGATTGAGACCGGCTGCCGGCTCGTCAAGGCATAGGAGTTCCGGTCCGGTGCACATGGCGCGGGCGATTTCGAGCCGCCGCTGGGCGCCATAGGGCAGATCGCCGGCCGGGTCGTCGGCACGATCGACCAGCGACGCCTTTTCCAGCCAATGGCGGGCAAATTCGATCGATTCTTTCGAGGCCTGCTTGTAGGCGGGAAAGCCGAGCAGTCCGAGGAAGGTATAGCCCGACGCCTGCATCAGCTTGTTGTGCTGTGCGACCAGCAGGTTTTCCAGCACCGTCAGGCCGGAGAACATCCGGATGTTCTGGAAGGTGCGCGCGACCTTGGCGTGCTTGGTGATCTCGAAATCCGGCAGGCGCTCCAGCAGATATTCCTTACCGGACTTCTGCTTCATGGTGATCATGCCCATGGTCGGCTTGTAGAAGCCGGTGATGCAGTTGAACACCGTGGTCTTGCCGGCTCCGTTCGGGCCGATCAGCGCGGTGATGTCACCGCGATAGGCTTCGAAGGAGAAGTCGTTGATGGCCATGAGACCGCCGAAGCGCATCGACAGGTGCTCAACCGAGAGAATGGGATCTTTTGTCATTGTCGTTGTCTCGAGGGCCATCAGCCATGCCCTTCCTTGGTGAAGCTGCCGGAGATCGCCTTGCGTTCGCGCAGGAACGCTGTCGGCTCACGCGAGCCGACAAAACCGCGCGGCTTCCAGACCATCACGACGACCATCGCCAGGCCGAAGATCAGCATACGGTAGAGTTCAGGCGTGAAGTCCGGTCCGAAGATCGCCTTCAGGAAGGAAAGCTCGCGCAGGATTTCCGTGCCGCCGATCATCGCCACCGCGGCGATGGCGATACCGGTGAGCGAACCCATGCCACCGAGAACAACGATCGCCAGAATGACCGCGGATTCGAGGAACACGAAGGATTCCGGCGAGACGAAACCCTGGCGCACGGCGAAGAACGAACCTGCGATGCCGCCGAACATGGCGCCCGTTGCAAAGGCGGTAAGCTTTGTCGTGACCGTGTTGATGCCGAGCGAGCGGCAGGCGATCTCGTCCTCGCGCAGCGCTTCCCAGGCGCGGCCGATCGGCATCCGGCGAAGGCGGATGGTGACGAAGGCCGTCAGCATGCAAAGGCCAAGGATCAAATAGAACAGGAAGATCTTGTAGTAGGCCGACGACATGGGGAGCCCCATCATCGCTGCAAAACCATCCTTGGAAGCGTCGAACTTGATGCCGAACAGGGTCGCCTTGGCGATGCCGGAGACGCCGAACGTTCCCTTGGTCACTTCGGTCCAGTTTATGAGGACAAGCCGTATGATTTCCCCGAAGGCGAGCGTGACGATCGCCAGGTAGTCACCCCTTAGCCGCAAGACCGGGAATCCGAGGACCATGCCCCAGCAGGCCGAGAGAATACCGGCAACCGGCAGCAGAACCCAGAAGGAGAGCCCGAAATAAGTCGACAGCAGCGCGTAGGAATAGGCACCCACCGCGTAGAAGGCGACATAGCCGAGGTCCAGCAGACCTGCCAGGCCGACGACGATGTTGAGGCCCCAGGCGAGCATCACGTAGATCAGGATCTGGACGCCGAAATTGTCGACCCACTTCAGCGAGCCCTGCGCACCGACGAGCGCCACGATCACAGGCGGATAGAGAACGAGCGCAATGATCGCGATCTTCGAGAAATTGCGCTTGAAGAAGCTCTCTTCCCTAACGACCTCCTCCGCTTCGGCCTTGGCGGCCTTGCGGCGCGCCATTGCCGGCTGGATATAGGCGACCATCAGGAACCGGCCGACGGCGGCGACGATCACGAAGATCGCAAGCAGACCCCAGCGCTGGTTGAGGACCAGCTCGTTGCGAATGTTCTGGTCGCTCTTCAGGCCGACGAACAAGACGAAGAGGCCGAGAGAGATAAGGCCCGCGAAGACAGCCTCGCGCAGGGCCCGCGCCGTCAGATCACTGCCGGCGCTTGCAGATGTAGAAGCAATGTTTGCCATTGATTTATACCTTCTCGACTTCCGGTCGTCCGAGTATGCCAGACGGCTTGAAGATCAGGACGATTGCGAGAATGGAGAACGTCGCAACATCCTTGTAGTCGATGGTGAAATAAGCGGACCAGAGGGACTCGATGAGGCCGATCAGCAACCCGCCGAGAACAGCGCCCGGCAAGGAGCCGATGCCGCCAAGAACAGCTGCAGTAAAGGCCTTGACCCCCGGAACAAATCCGTCGGTGAAGACGACCACACCATAATACATCAAGTACATGGTGCCGGCGACAGCAGCGAGCGCTGCGCCCATGATGAAGGTCACCGAGATGGTACGGTCGACGTCAACACCCAGGAGGGCCGCCATCTTGCGGTCCTGTTCCGTTGCGCGCTGAGCGCGCCCGAGTGGCGTCTTGTTGACGATGTACCAGAACACGGACAACAGGATCGCCGTGATGATGATGATGATGATCTGCTTCAGCGAGATCGTGATGCCCAACACCTCGTAAACCGAGGAAACGAGCGGCGGGATCGGCTTGTTGCGCGGTCCCTGCGTCACCTGGATGAAGTTCGACAGGGCGATCGACATGCCGATTGCCGTGATTAGCGGAGCCAGGCGGAACGAACCGCGTAGCGGCCGGTAAGCCACCCGCTCGATGGTCCAGTTCCAGAGCGCCGCCGTCAGCATGCCGACGATCATCATCAGCAACAGGGCAAGTACAACCGGTATGCCAGCCATGAATGTTGTGAGAAGCAGAAAGACAATCAAAGCGGCAAAACCGCCGAGCATGAAGATATCGCCGTGGGCGAAGTTGATCATGCCAATGATGCCGTAGACCATGGTATAACCAATTGCGATCATACCATAAATAGACCCAAGAGTCAGCCCATTGACGAGCTGCTGGACGAAATACTCCATCAATCTTCCCCTGGACCAGATCCATAAGGTCCGGTCTCTTGTTTTTTGAGCTCATTGTTGAGCGTTCTGTTGATCGATTCCATACCTCTTTCAAACGAAAAGAAAAGCTAAAAAACGTGGGAGCGGCAAAATCTTCGCCTATAAAATCGATTTGACGCTTTTGAAGTCATAAAAAACAAAAAAAATGCACGTCTCGCCTGGGGAATAGTCAACTTTAGTCTAAAACCGCGTGCAATCCGGCCTGTGGATGAATCGGCAAGCAACAAGACCAGCTCGCCGATTTGCCTCCCGTCAACCACGCATGCGCTCACCGTTTGCGTCGAACAATGGGTAGGGTTGCAACCGCGCCGGCAGGATCTCGCCGAGCAGTTCGATCGCCCAGCCTGCCTCTTCATCAGCGATCTCCTTGGGCACGTAACCAAGCGCCACCGACACCCCGCTGGCGTGGGCATAGCCGCCGGATGTCACCCAACCGCGCACCGCGCCGTCGAAATAGATCGGTTCGTCGCCGATGACATCGGCATCGCGCGTCTCGAGCAGGAAGGTGCGCAGACGAAGCTGTCCGCCTTCTGCCTTCTCGCGCATTGCCGCCGCCTTTCCGATGAAACCCGCCGGTTTACCGAGCGCCACAAACCTGCCAAGGCCGGCCTCCAGCGGACCGTAGAGCGGCCGAAACTCGCGCGACCAGCTGCCGAACGATTTTTCGACCCTGAGGGCATTGAGGGCGCGAAGGCCAAACAGCCGGATGCCGAAGGCCGCACCCTTTTCCAGGATCAGATCGAACAGGTAGCGCTGGTATTCCGGCTTCATCCAGATCTCGTAGCCGACGTCACCGGTATAGCTGACCCGACCGACGATCGCCGGCGCCATACCGAGATTCATCCGGCGAATATCCATGAACGCAAAGGCCTTATCACCGACGTCGAGATGGGTCAGCGCCGCCAGCACGTCCCGCGCCTTCGGCCCGGCGATCGACAGCCCGACAAGCTCCAGCTTCAACGGACGGATCGAGACCGAGCCATTCTCTGGCAGGTGCGCCTCGAACCAGCGCATATGATAATCCTCGGCGATGCCGGAGCCGATGAGGAGGAAATCCTGTTCACCGAGCTTGGCGAGCGTGAAGTCGCCGATCAGCTTGCCATCGTCTTTCAGCATCGGCGCCAGCGACATCCGCCCCACAGCCGGGATACGGCAGGCGAGCATCCCATCGAGCCAGGCTTCCGCCCCCGCCCCCTTGATCTCGTATTTGGCAAAGCCGGAGGTTTCCATCAGCCCGACAGCGGCGCGCACCGCGCGGGCTTCGTCGCCGACCGTGTCGAAATCGGTCGAGCGGCGCCAGGAGAAGTGATCCTCGACACCGGCAGGTGCAAACCACAGCGGCGTTTCCAGGCCATAGGAAGCACCGAACACGGCACCGGCCGCCTTCAACCGGTCATAGATCGGCGTCGTGAGCAGCGGCCGTGCGGCCGGCAGCTCCTCGTTCGGATAACGGATGGAAAAACGGCGCGAATAGTTCTCGCGCACCTTGGCGTTGGTATAGGCAAGCGTGGCGAAATCGCCATAACGCGCCACGTCCATGGCAAAGACGTCGAAGCCGGGATCGCCGTCTATCATCCAGTTGGCAAGCGCCAGGCCGACGCCGCCGCCCTGGCTGAAGCCGGCCATGACGGCACAGGCCGACCAGAAATTGCGCAGCCCCCGCACCGGCCCGACCAGCGGGTTTCCATCCGGCGAAAAGGTGAAGGGCCCGTTGATGACCTTCTTGATGCCGGCTCTGTTGAAGGCCGGGAAATGCCGGAAGCCGACCTCGAGTTCCGGCGAGATGCGGTCGATGTCCTCGGCCAGCAGCTCATGGCCGAAATCCCAGGGTGTCGTCACCGGCGACCAGGGGCGGCAGGCTTTCTCATAGGTGCCCATCAACATGCCATTGCGCTCTTGGCGCAAGTAAATCTCGCCATCGAAATCGACACAGTGCATCAGCTCCTTGCCGCGCGTCTGGTTGAACTCGATGACCTCGGGCATATCTTCGGTGATGAGATACATATGCTCCATCGCCAGAACGGGCAGCTCCAGCCCGACCATGCGGCCGACCTCGCGCGCCCAGAGGCCCGCGGCGTTGACCACATGCTCTGCAATGATTTCGCCCTGATTGGTGATGACGCGCCAGGATCCGTCCTCGCGCTGCACGAGATCCTCGACCTTTGTGTGCAGATAGATCTCGGCCCCATTCTTCTTGGCCGACTTGGCATAGGCATGGGTCGTTCCATAGGGATCGAGATGGCCCTCGACCGGGTCGAACACCGCGCCAACGAACTGATCTGGATCCAACAGCGGCATCAGGTCGTGCGCTTCCTTGGGCGTCAGCAGCTCGGCCTCGAGCCCCATGTAGCGGCCCTTGGCGAGGATCGACTTCATCCAGTCCAAACGCTCCTTGGTCGCGGCCAGCATCATGCCCGACGTCATGTGCAGGCCGATGTCCTGGCCGGAATATTCCTCGATCTCCTTGTAGAGTTCGACGGTGTATTTCTGCAGCTTGGCGACGTTGGGGTCGCCGTTGATCGTGTGCATGCCACCGGCGGCATGCCAGGTCGAACCGGAGGTCAGCTCCGATCGCTCCAGCAGCACCACGTCGGTCCAGCCGAACTTCGTGAGATGGTAGAGGATCGAGCAACCGACAACGCCGCCACCGATCACGACGACTCTGGCATGGCTTTTCATGCGCACACTCCGCTTTCCCGCGCATCCGGGCGAAGCGCGGCTCAGTTTTCAGGAAGAAAGGGTCAGGCACGACTACCGCCCACCCGGTCTGTTCAGGCACGGGAACAGCGTGCGGCGAGCAGGGCAAAGCCTAGTCAGAAAGATGGCCGCGTTAAAGACGTGGCTGCGAAGAACGCTTGTCCGTTTCCGCCATCTGCTGGCGGGTTGGCGACCCAAATGCGGCATTCGATGCCGCATTTGATTTTAGTCGGAAAAAGCGGCCGAAAGGTCGAACGCGCGGCCCATCGCCATCAGGTCGTCGAAGAGCGATTCGGCAAAGCTGCGCGAAACGATCAACTCGAATGCGTTCTCGCCGGTGCGCGCCAGGTTGATGCCGATATGGCCGCAAAGCACATTGGTGCTGCCACCCAGTGCGAAGGCCGCAGGGTGGAGATCGACGCCGATGCCCTTGGCCAGGATCTGCCGCACGGACGGCCCGGAGAGGCGCAACAGAACGCGGCCGTCGCTCTGGTCGACGACATGCGCCTGCGTGCCACACAGCATATCGAGACGGCGCATGAGCCCGACTGGCGTATCGACCTGCGACACCACCAGCCACTCGCCGGGTCCGCAATAACGCAACGACAGGTCGGGTGTCGACGAAAGCGCCCGTTGTACCGCCGCTTCAAGTCCGACATGGGCGAGCACAGTCGCGATTGCCTGCCAATGGCCGACCTCGAGGTGATCCGCATTCGCGGGCTTCGGGGTGCCGCGCAGCTTCTGGTCGAGCGCATGGCGGTTGTTGTAGTCGCGAACCATCACCGCCTCCTCAGGCTTTCAGCTTCTTGTTTTCGGGATCGACGAACGCCGGGTCGCAGACCTCGGCGATGACCTCGTGATCGCGCAGCTTGTCCCAGACGACGATCTTTTCGCCGTAGCGCTCGCGCCCGGACTTGAGGAAGGCAAGCGCGATGTGCTGCCCCAAAACCGGCGAATAGCCGGCGGAGCTGACCCAGCCCTGATCGTTGAGCGTCGACGGCTTCATGCCTTCTTTCAGAAGATGAGCGCCGGCACGCATGTCCTTGTCCTTGTCCACCGGCCTCAGCCCGACAAGCTGCATACGGTCTGCCGCCGTCAGGCCGTAGCGTGCGGACAGATGTTTGCCGATAAAATCGGGTTTCTGCGCCGAAAACATGCGCCCAAGCCCGGCATCGTCGGGTGTCACGCGGCCGTCGAATTCCGCATGAGTCAGAAGCCCCTTTTCAAGCCGCAGCACGTTCAATGCCTCGACACCGTAGGCGCAGATATCATGCGCTCGCCCGGCCTCCATGATCTGCTCGGCAACCGCTTCACCGTAACCGGCGGGAACGGCAAGTTCGAAGGCCAATTCGCCGGAAAATGAGATGCGGAACAGCCGGGCGTGGATGCCGCCGCGAAGCGCCGTTGCGCGTGCCGACAGGAACGGGAAAGCCGTTTCCGAGATATCCTCGTCGACCAGTTGCTGCAGCACATCGCGCGCCTTCGGGCCGGCAATCGCCATCTGCGCCCACTGATCGCTTGACGAGCAGAACCTGACCTTGAGATCGGGCCACAGCACCTGCGCGCAATAATCGATGTGGGACATGACCGCGCCGGCCATGGCAGTGGTCGTCGTCACGAAGAAGTGGTCCTCCGCCAGCCGGCTCACGGTGCCGTCGTCGAAGACGAAGCCGTCCTCGCGCAGCATCAATCCGTAACGGGCCTTGCCGACCGGCAGCTTCAGCATGGCGTTGCAATAGAGCCGGTTGAGAAACTCCGCCGCGTCAGCTCCGAAAACCTCGATCTTGCCGAGCGTCGACACATCGCAGAGCCCGACATTGGCGCGAACATTGAGGACCTCGCGGTCGACGCTTTCGCGCCAGGTCTTTTCGCCGGCGCGCGGGAACCAGGCCGAGCGGAACCAGAGGCCGGAATCGACGAAGGTCGCGCCGTGCTTCTTCGCCCATTCGTGTAGCGGCGACTTGCGGGTCGGCGTCGCGTGGCTGTCGCGGGATGTCCCCGCCAGCGCACCGAAGGAGACCGGCGTGTAGAACGGCCGGAACGTGGTCGTGCCGACCTCGGCCGGACTCACCCCACGCATGCCGGCGAGAATGCCGACCGCATTGATATTGGAAAGCTTGCCCTGGTCGGTCGCCATGCCGCTGGTGGTATAGCGTTTGGCGTGCTCCACATGGCCGAAACCCTCGCGCAGCGCGAGACCGAGATCCTTCGCGTGCACATCGTTCTGGAAATCCACGAAGGCCTTCGACTTGGCGCCGGGCACATACCATACAGCAGCAAACGAAGGTTCAACCTCGGGCTCAGTCACCGGCAGCAGTGCTGCGGCCGCGTTGAAGCCAAGCTCTGAGGCAATCGCAGTCGCCTTCTCGGCACCGTCGCGCAGGCAGCCGGCAAGCGTGTAGACACCATTGGCCGCTCCAGCGACCCGAAGGGCATTGCCGACATCGGGTGCTGCGAATGCCTTAAGGGTATCCGACCACACCGGCCGAGCGCCGCGCTGGCAGGCGAGATGAATGACCGGGCTCCAACCACCGGACATGCCAAGCGCATCGCAGGCGATCAGTTCCTCAAAGCCCGAGCGCTCGACGACGATGCCCGACAGCCGCCTCCTGCCCCTGGTGTCGACGATCGAGCCGGAGCGGATCACCCGCACGCCATCGGGTGCGACATCGTTGGTCTCCGGTCGGCTGTCGATGATAGTCGAAACCGCAACGCCCTTCGCCGACAGGTCGCGAGCCGTGCGATAGCCGCTGCTGCCGCTGGTGAAGATTGCAACCGACTTGCCGGCAGAAACGCCATAACGCTTAGCGTAGGTCGAAACGGCGCCGGCCATCATCACGCCGGGGCGATCATTGCCGCCAAACACCAGCGGCCGCTCTTCAGCGCCGGTCGCCAGCAGAGCGCGCTTGGCGGCAATGCGCCACACGCGTTCGGTCGGCAGCTTGGTCGATGGCTCGGCCACATGTTTCTGCACGCGCTCGACCGCACCGAAGACATTGTCGTCATACCAGCCGAAGACCGTGGTGCGCGGCAGAAGCGTGACGTTTTCGAGTGACTTCAGTTCAGCGACGGCACGATCTGCAAACGCGGGCGCCGACGCACCGTCAACCGTTTCGGTTTCCGACAGCAGCGATCCGCCGAGGCGAAAATCCTCATCCGCCAGGATAACGCGAAGCCCGGCGCGACCGGCCGTCAAGGCGGCCATCAGACCCGCCGGTCCGCCGCCGACGACGAGCAAATCGCAGAAGGCCCAGGATTTTTCATAGCTCTCGGGGTCGCGTTCCAGCACCGCCCGCCCGAGACCGGCGGCCCGCCGGATCACCGGCTCATAAAGCTTTTCCCAGAGCTGGCGGGGCCACATGAAGGTCTTGTAGTAGAAGCCGGCGCCGAGAAACGGCGAAAGCAGGCCGTTGACCGCGCAGACATCGAACCCGAGCGATGGCCAGCGGTTCTGGCTCTTCGCCGTCAAGCCGGCATAGAGCTCGGCGACCGTCGCCTTGGTATTCGGATCGCTGCGGGCGCCCGAACCAAGGGTCACGAGCGCGTTCGGCTCCGACGGCCCGGCACTGACGATGCCGCGCGGCCGGTGGTACTTGAAGCTGCGGCCGACCAGCATCTGGTCGTTGGCAAGCAAGGCAGAGGCAAGCGTATCGCCGGCAAAGCCGCGCAGCGGGTTGCCGTCGAAGGTGAAGCTCAGCACTTTGCTGCGATCGACAAGACCGCCGGCGGACAGGCGATAAGCGGTCATCGCTGCGCCTCACGCGCCGCGGCCGCACCGTCGACAGCCGAATAGACCTCATGGGTGACCGTGTCGCGTTCGACAACCAGGAACCGGCGACAGCCGGCAACATGATGCCAATGTTCTACCGTTCGGCCGCGTGGGTTGGCGCGCACATAGACATAGTCATGCCAGGCTTCATCCGAGGCTGAAGGCGCCGGCCGAATGACCGACGCATCGCCACGGATTGCGAACTCTTCCTTCGGGCGGACCCCGCAATGGGGACAGGTGATCAGGCTTGCCATTGTCTTCCGTATCCTGGAGCCTCAACACAGCTCCCTCAATATTCCTGGTCAGCCGGATGGTCGTCATCCGGCTCGCGCCGATCTAGAGCGCCGTGCGTTCAGATGAACGCACAAAGGACGCTCTAGCACTTTGATTCTAGAGCATCTTATCCGCTTTCAGTGATTCCACTTGAAAGCGGCCCTGCCTCGTCGACCGCATAGCCCCGCGCGAAACGATCGAGCCGCAGGGCGCGCGCCACCGGGTGGGTGTCGTTCCTGGCGATGAGATGCGCGAAACAGTAGCCCGAGGCCGGCGTCGCCTTGAAGCCGCCGTAGCACCAACCGCAATTGAGGTAGAGGTTGTCGATCGAGGTGCGGTCGATGATCGGCGATCCATCCATGCTCATGTCCATGACACCGCCCCAGGCGCGCAGCACCCGGACGCGCGACAGGCCGGGGATCATCGACACCCCCTCCTCCATCACATGTTCGGCCGTCGCTAGATTACCGCGCTGGGCATAGGAGGAGTAACCGTCGATCTCGGCGCCGAAGACCAGTCCGCCCTTGTCCGACTGCGAGATATAGAAGTGTCCGCCGCCATAGACGATCACGTGATCGATGCACGGCTTCAGCCCCTCGGTCACGAAGGCCTGCAGCACGTGGCTTTCGAGCGGCAGCTTCAGGTCGGCCATCTCGCCGACGCGCGAGGAGTTGCCGGCCGCTGCCAGCGCCAGCTTGCCGCAACCGATGAAGCCCTTTGACGTTTCCACCCCGGTGACGACGCCATTCTCGCGGCGAATGCCGGTCACCTCGCAATGCTCGATGATGTCGACGCCGTGCTGGTCCGCCCCGCGCGCATAACCCCAGGCGACGGCGTCATGGCGGGCGGTGCCCGCGCGCCGCTGCAGGAGGCCCCCGAGGATCGGGTAGCGCGCATGATCATAATTGAGGAAGGGGATCATCTTCTTCAGTTGTTCGCGCTCGATCAACTCGGCCGCAACCCCTTCCATCCACATCGCGTTGCCGCGCCTGACATAGGCGTCGCGCTGGGCGTCGCTGTGGTAAAGCATGATGACGCCGCGCTGGGAGAGCATGACGTTGTAGTTCAGGTCCTGCTCAAGCCCTTCCCAGAGCTTCATCGAGAATTCGTAGAAGGGTTCGTTGCCGGGCAGCATGTAATTGGAGCGCACGATCGTGGTGTTGCGGCCGACATTGCCCGATCCGAGATAGCCCTTTTCGAGCACCGCGACGTTCTTCACGCCGAATTCCTTGGCGAGATAGTAGGCGGTCGCAAGACCATGGCCGCCGCCACCGACAATGATTACGTCATAATGGGATTTCGGCTGAGGCTGTCGCCATTGCGGTTTCCAGTTCAGGTTTCCGGAAAGGGCGTTCCTGACGATCGAGTATGCGGAATAACGCATGAAGTCATCCAGTTCAGTTGCGTCGGCACATTTGCACAGCCGGCGCGAGGAGCAAAGATGCAAGCTTCTCGCAGCTGCAAAAATCAAGCCGGCCATTTGCCGCAAGGCACGAAAACTCGCGTAACCGGCGCCTGCGACACGACATTTCGTAGGAACCGTCTAAAACTATGGGCAACTTCTGTCGTTGAGTGTGGTATGGCCCGACAAAGGCCCGAAAGACGACAGGCAATGCTCGACATTCTGCAAAAATCCGCGATCGCCGCCGGGCGCGCCATCCTCGACATCTACAACGCCGGCCCGGCAGTGACCTACAAGCCCGACTGTTCGCCCGTGACGGACGCCGACGCGTGTGCGGAGCGCATCATCCTGGCCGATCTTGCCGCCGCCTTTCCTGACATTCCCGTCGTGGCTGAGGAATCGGTCGCGGCCGGCTCCATCCCCGACATCTCAGGCAAGTCATTCTTTCTCGTCGACCCGCTCGACGGCACCAAGGAATTCATCGGCCGCCACAACGACTTCACCGTCAACATCGCGTTGATCGAAAACGGCGCGCCAGTTGCCGGCGTCGTCTACGCTCCGGCACTCGGCATCCTCTACGCCGCCGCCGGCGGCAAGGCACTGAAAGCAGTGGTCTCCGAAGCCTTTCACGTCGGACCTGAAACCGTGATCGGCTGTCGCAGTCGCGGCGATCGGCTGGTGGCGCTTGCGAGCCGCTCGCACAACAGTGCCGAGACCGTTGCCTATCTCGCCGAACATGGGATCACCGACTACGAGGCCGTCGGCTCCTCGCTCAAGTTCTGCCTGCTGGCCGACGGCCTTGCCGACGTCTACCCGCGCTTCAGCCGTACGATGGAGTGGGACACGGCCGCCGGCGATGCCATCCTGCGCGCGGCCGGCGGCGAGACGCTGACGATGGAAGGCACGCCGCTCACCTATGGCAAACGCAATCAGACGAGCGACAGCGATTTTGCCAATCCCTGGTTCGTCTCCCGCGGCAAGACCTGAGGCCGGAATCGGCCAGAACGAGCGTCATTACGATATGGACGTGAGACCGGTAACGCCTCGCCGCCACGCGATGTCATTTCACCATCGCCACCGCCGCTCTCAGCCGGTGGCTTGATGCAGAACCCGGCGAGATTAAGAGACCGAGGCTACGGCTCTAGCCGCCTCACCGCCTGGTGGCCGTGGCGATCAGGTTGCCGATCGAACTCTCGTTGAATGGCTTGTCGATCCTTGGGATACCCCGCAGATGCGCCGGGAAGATCTCCGCGTCGCCGTAGCCGCTGGTAAAGCCGAAACACAAGCCGCGGGCGAGGATCGCATCCGCTACCGCAAAGCTGGTCTCATCCTCGAGATTGACGTCGAGGATGATGAAATCGAACGACTGGGCGGCAATCAGCTTCATCGCCTGATCGGCGTTGGCGGCGATCTGGACATCGCTGATACCCATCGATTTCAGGATTTCTTCGGCATCCATCGCGATGATGAAATTGTCTTCCAGAACGAGCACTGTTCTGATCGACGGTGGAATCTCGATCGTTGGCATTCGGTCCACCTTTCGCGAGAACCATGCGCCGGCCGCAGAAGCGGTCGCCGCATTCAACCTTGATCTATAGACCCCGCGAACCCACCCGGCATTTAAAAAAGACATGTCGGGCACCCCCAGCGATTTTGTCGCATCTCTACCCGCGCCAGCGAAGGAACAAGGCGCGCTGGGGGGCGTTCAATAGGAAGCGGCGCATCGCCGGCTGAAAGCTGCATTCGCGGCCGCGTCTCGATACTCAGGATGAATTTCCGAAACGGATTGGAGAAAGATCATGGCACAGGCAGCCTCCGTGCTGAAACCGAAGGTCAAGGACGAGGAATTCGACATCGGGCTGAAGAAGGCCTATCGCCAGCAGATGGCGGCCGCGCTCTCCGACATTCTCGCCGACACGTACAAGCTTGTCATCAAGAGCCACATCTATCACTGGAATGTCGTCGGTCCGCTGTTCAAGCCGCTGCATGAACTGACCGAGGAACACTACAACACACTGTTCAAGGCCACCGACATCATCGCCGAGCGCATCCGCGCGCTGGGGCACCTGGCGCCGGCAAAGCTTGGCGAGGCCAATCAGTTTGCGCCGACCAGCGCCTCGGTGAACCACACGACCGCCGCCGAGATGGTCGCCGACCTCATTGCCGACCACGAGGCTGCGGCCCGACGCATGCGCGACGCCGGCACCAAGGCCGACGACAACGGCGACCTGGTGACGACGGACATGCTGACCGACCGGCTCAATTTCCATGAGAAGGCGCTGTGGATGTTGAGAGCGATCGTCGCCGCCTGACGACCGATGAACGGTGTCACCGAGCCCCGCCGTCCGGCGGGGCTTCTTGCATATCAGTCCAGACCGAAGCGTCAGATCAGCGGCCGCTTGGCCTCGCTGAAACCTTCCCAGCCGGCGATCGTCAGCAGGCCGTCGATATCGCGAACGTTGCAGCCCTTGTCCGCCCAGCGGATCATGCCACGCTCGGCCAGCTTCTTCAGTGTCTTGTTGGTATGGACGATCGAGAGGCCGAGCGTATCGGCCACGTGCTGCTGCGTAATCGGGATCGCCACGCGGCTGCCGTTGAAGAGGTCCAACGCCTTGGCACGCTGATAGAGAAAGGCGATGAGATAGGCGGCACGTTCCAGCGCCGACCGGCGGCCGATGCTCAAGAGGTTCTCGTCGAGGATGCGCTCTTCGCGCGCGGCGATCCAGGTCAGGTCATAGGCGAGATCAGGATAGCTGGTATAGAGCCGATTGAGCTTGCCGCGTTCGAAGACGCAGAGCGTGACAGGCGAGAGGGCCTCGATCGAATGCTGCATCTCCCCCATGAGGCT
Source organism: Ensifer sp. Root31 (assembly GCF_001424825.1). NCBI lineage: Bacteria > Pseudomonadati > Pseudomonadota > Alphaproteobacteria > Hyphomicrobiales > Rhizobiaceae > Ensifer > Ensifer sp. Root31. The sequence goes on from NZ_LMCO01000010.1 coordinate 73,272, forward strand.
GCCCTGTAGTCCAACGAGATCGCCGGGCATGATGTAGTTGAGGATCTGCCGGCGCCCGTCGTCGAGCATCTTGTAGCGAAATCCCCAACCGCTCAGCACGGTAAAGAGATGGGCGCTGTGTGCGCCTTCCACCAGGATCGTCGCCCCGCCGTCGACTGCGAGTTCCCCTGTCTTGAACTGTGAGACGAAGGCCAGCTCGTCCGCGGTGAATGCCCGGAAATGATCGAGCTTGCGCAAGGGACAGCTTCCGCATGGGATGCGTTTGTCGTTGCGGGTTGCCGTTCCTGCCATCAATCCATCCGATACCTGTTGCGGCAGGCCACTCTGGCTACCGATGGTTCTTATCGGAACTAGTGTGCCCGGTCGGGGTGACAAGGTTTGGCGTGCTGAAAACGGATAGATTTCAGGCGCTTCAACGCTAGGCGCAACGGACCACAGTGATGGACAGGCGCCTCCTTGCGCCCTATCTCTTGCGTTCGATCCTGACCGCTGGAGCTTCCGCCATGTCTCACCCCGCCTTTGCCCCCGATCACCTTGCCGTCGTCACCGGCGCCGCTTCCGGCATCGGCCTTGCCAGCGCCCGCCGTTTCGCGCGGCTCGGCATGCGTGTCGTACTCGCCGATCTCGACGGCGAGCGCCTGACGCGAGCTGCAGCCGAGGTCGCAGAGTTGTCGTCGCAGGGCACGGACTATGTTGCAGCCATCCCGGCGGACGTTTCTCGCCTTGAAGAGATCGAAGCGCTGGAGCGCGACGCCCGCGCGCGCTTCGGGCCAGTCCATGTGCTGATGAACAATGCCGGCATTCAGCCCGGCAGCGCGATATTCGGCCCGCAGGCAAACTGGGAGGCGGTACTCGCCGTCAATCTCTGGGGCGTCATCAACGGTTCACGCGTCTTCGCCTCGCACATGACCGCCCATGGCCAGCCGGGCGTCATCATCAACACCGGCTCGAAGCAGGGCATCACCACGCCTCCCGGCGACCCCGCCTACAATGTTTCAAAAGCCGGCGTGAAGGCGTTCACCGAGGCGCTGGAACATGAATTGCGCAACATCGCCGGCGGCCAGGTCCACGCCCATCTGCTCATCCCCGGCTTCGTCTACACGTCGCTGACCGCAAGTGGCCGCACGGAAAAACCGGAAGGCGCCTGGACGCCGGATCAGACAGTAGACTTCATGATGGAAAGCCTTGAGCGCGGCGACTTCTACATCCTCTGCCCGGACAACGACGTGATCCGGTCGACTGACGAGAAACGTATTCTGTGGGCAGCCGGCGACATCGTCGAGAACCGGCCGCCGCTGTCGCGCTGGCACCCGGATTATGCCGACGCCTTCAAGGCCTTCCTCGCCAAGGAGCGGAGCTGACTTTTCCGCCCACGTGAACACAGCGTTCTCCGCCGCGGTTCTGGCGCCAGCGATCCGCATGTGGTTTGTGAGCGCATCATATCGGGAGACGAAAAATGACGAGCGGCATCCACCACATCACGCTGATTGCTCGCAAGGTGCAAGCGAACGTCGATTTCTACGTCGGCTTCCTCGGCCTGCGCTTGGTAAAGCGAACCGGCGGCTACGAGGATGCCACCCAGCTCCATCTCTTCTACGGCGACGCTGAGGGCTCCCCCGGCTCGCTTGTGACCTTCCTGATGTGGGAGGACGGCGCACCCGGCCGCGTTGGCCACGGCCAGCCAAGCGAGATCGCCTTTGCCATCGCGCCGGAAAGCATCGGCTTCTGGCTGACGCGGGCGCTCCAGTACAACATCAAGATTTCCGGTCCTGCCCAGGAATTCGGCGAACCGGTGCTGCGGCTCAAGGATCCCGACGGCGTCATCGTCAAGCTCGTGGGAACCAATGCGCTTTCGGCAGCGGCACCATGGAGCACGCGCGACATTCCCCAGGCAGACGCGATCCGGCGCCTGCGCGGAGCGACGATCCTGACGGAGCAGCCGGCCGACTCCGCCCGTTTTCTCGCGGAGCACTTCGGCTATAGCGAAACCGGCGCCACCGACACGATCCGCCGCTTCACCTCGCAATCGGGCGACATCATCGACGTGCGCGACGCCACCGGTTTCTGGACATCGGCACCCGGCACCGGCACGATCGACCATATCGCCTTTCGCGCCCCGGACAAGGAAACCGTTCTGAAGGTCCGCGACGACCTCAAACGTGACGATGCCGGCGTCATCAACGCCCACGACCGCAAATACTTCTATTCGCTTTATGTCCGCGAACCCGGCGGCTCGCTCTACGAGTTTGCAACCGACAAGCCCGGCTTCACCGTCGACGAGCCGAAGGAGACGCTCGGCACGGAGCTGTTCATCCCCGCCCATTTTGCCGACCGCACTGCGGAAACGCTGGTCAGCTTGCCGCAGTTCGCGCTGCCGGGGGAGCCGCGCCTGGCGGAGCGGGACCTGCCCTTCGTTCATCGCTTCTATCATCCGGAGACGCCCGACGACCGCACCTTCGTGCTCCTGCACGGCAGCGGCGGCAACGAGACGCAGCTTCTGCACCTCGCCCATCAGGTGGATCACGACGCCACGCTGCTCGGCGTTCGCGGTCGCTCCACCGAAGAAGGCTCGCCGCGCTGGTTCCGGCGCTATTCCTCGACCACCTTCGACCAGAGGGATGCGCGCTCGGAGGCCGACGCCTTTGCGGCCTTTCTTGAAGGCGCGCGCGATGGCTACGGTATCGATCTCTCAAAGGCCGTTTTCATCGGCTATTCCAACGGCGCCAACCTGCTGGGCGCGCTGATGACCTTGCATCCAGGCCTGATCCGGCAGGTGGTGTTGATGCGCTCGATGGTGGTTCTCGACGATATGCCGACGCCCGATCTCGCCGGCACGAACATCCTGCTTTTGACGGGCAAGAGCGACGGCTACGGCCAGTTTGCGCCGCGCCTCAAAACTGAGCTGGAGAAGACCGGCGCCAGGCTCACGGCCATCGATCTCGACATGGGGCATGAAATCGGCGCTCCCGATATCGCTGCCATCCAGCAATGGCTGACAGAAAACAGCGTCTGAGGGCTCGCGGACGAAGGAAGAGTTCGCGTTGGCAGCGTAGCAGGCGCACCCTCCATTCTCTCCGTCATGCTCGGGCTTGACCCGAGCATCAGGCTTGACCCGAGCATCCACGGCCTCAAGGCTTTGAGCCACGTTGCACCGACGGTGCGCGCGCAGATGGATCCTCGGGTCAAGCCAGAGGATGACAAAATTCGGTCTTTCGCCACCTCGTGGGAGGCTAGACAAGTGTCCCCTCAGGACTGAAGCCCTTAATTCCCACTCTTTGCCGCAGCAAAGTCTGCGAAAGCCTTGACGAAGGCGCGCAGACGGTCGCTCGCGTCCGTGTCCGTCAGCAGCCCGTCCTGATCGAACAGGCTTTCCGCGCGCGGCAGCATCAGCCGCTTGCCCGACCACAGCTCGGCGCCGAGCGTACGCATGACCGGCAGCCAGGCGTTTTGGCTGAGGATCGTGCCGAAATTGCCCGGCGACGCACCTGCGAGCGCAAAATGTCGCCCACGAAACACCTTGGCGATATCGGCCGATGGCCGGCTCAACCAATCGATCGCGTTCTTGAAAACCCCCGGCATCGAATTGTTGTATTCGGGTGTGAACAGGATCACGCCGTCGGCTGCCATGATCTTCTGTTTCAGCGCGGTAACGGCCTCGGGGACGCCGTCCCTGGCCTCGACATCGCCGTCATAGAGCGGAATGCCATGCAGCGTCGCGGTTCCGAATTCGACACCATCGGGCGAGGCTGACGCGGCAGCCTTCATCAGGCCTGTGTTGAACGACGCCTTCCTGAGGCTTCCTGAAATGCCGAGGATTTTCACCATGATCTGACCCTTTGCTGCTTGTTGCCGCCATCATGGGTCGATGCGACGGGAAAGCCAATGGGATCAGGGGGATGTAAAACCGAAAAAGCCGGGGACGAGCCCCGGCTTTCTGCTTTTGATCGTTATTCCAGCGGCTTCAGCCGTGCCTCGATCTGGGCCCGCTTCGGCTCCAGGAACGGCGGCAGCGACAGGCTTTCGCCAAGCGTTTCCATCGGTTCGTCGACGGCAAACCCCGGCCCGTCGGTGGCGATCTCGAACAGCACGCCGTTCGGCTCGCGGAAATAGAGCGAGCGGAAATAGTAGCGTTCGACCTCACCGCTCGACGGCAGGCGGAAGCCCTGCAGGCGCTCCGTCCACGCCGTCAGCGCATCTGTATCCGGCGCCCGGAAGGCGACGTGATGCGCCGCGCCGGCACCCTGGCGGGCGGGCGGCAGGCCGGGCTGAACGGCCACATGCAGTTCGGCTGCGGGACCACCTTCGCCCATCGAGAACACATGCACCTGGCCCTCGCCATCCGGCGACGGATAGCGTCTTGCCTCGGTCATGTTCATCACCTGCGTCAGCACCAGCTCGGTGTTGGTGATATCAGGCACGCTGATGGTGATGGCCCCAAGACCCTTGATCTGGTGCTCGGCCGGAACCGGGCTCTTTTCCCAGGGGTGCGAGGGTGAAAGTCCGCCGTCGTCGATCAACCGGAAACGCTGGCCTTCGCCGTCTTCGAAGTCGAGAGAGATGCGGCCGTCGATTTCGCGCACATCGCCGGCGGTCACCTTCATCTCGTCGAGGCGACCCTTCCACCAGCGAACACTATCGGCACTGCCGACCCGCAGGCCGGTGCGCGAGATGCTGTGCGTGCCGCGGCCTTCGCGTCCGACCGGCCAGTCGAAGAAGGTCAGGTCCGTTCCCGGGCTCGCTTTGCCGTCGGCGTAAAACAGGTGATAGGCGGTTGTATCGTCCTGGTTGACGGTTTTCTTGACCAGGCGCAGCCCGAGAACCTTGGTGTAGAAGTGCAGGTTCTCCGGCGCGTTCGCCGTGATTGCCGTCAGATGGTGAATACCCGTCAGTTGCAAACTCATGATTGCCTCCAATGCGTGGCTTTTCTGTTGAGCACAATATGGGGCGGCACGGCGATTGCGAAAGTGGACAATGTAGAACGCAATGTTCTTCTGGAGTGAACGATCTCCGCACAACCTCGGAGCCTTTCCAGGAAAAGCGCGAAGCAGTTCTTCGTCAGGAAATGCGTAAAACTAGGAGACAGAGCGTTTCCACGATCGTCCAAACCGGAGAAGCCTACGTGCGATTGAGATCACCGAGATAGGTATTTTCCAGCCGCGAGATCGCGAAGCTCGCCGGATTGATGTCGGCAAAAATCAGCGCCTCGTGGCCGGCGTCACCCTTGGCCAGCACCTGTCCGTCCGGCGATGCGATGCGCGAGAGGCCGGCAAAGGAGAACATCGGGTCCGAGCCGCAATGGTTGATATAGGCAACGAAGACCTGGTTCTCGAAGGCGCGCGTCTGGATCATGTGGTCGGTGATGAAGGTGCCCGACCATCCGGCCGGCAGCGCCGTCGGCACCAGCACCGCTTCGGCACCCGCCAATGCCAGCCTGCGCACATTCTCAGGAAACTCGACATCGTAGCAGATCAGCATGCCACAGGTGACGCCACGGTGGGCGAACAGCCGTGTCGACGGTTTTTCGGCCCTAAACAGCGACCGCTCGTAGTCGCCGTAGAGATGCGATTTGCGGTAAACGGTCGGCGTCGCATCGCCATCGACATAGACGGCGCTGTTATAGATGTCGTTGCCATCGAGTTCGGCGAAACCGGCGATCAGCGCGATGCCGCTTTCCCGCGAAATCTGCGCCAGGCGCCGGACGATCAGTCCATCCGCCGGCTCGGCGAGATCGCGGATCGCCCCCCCCGCGCCATACCCGGTAAGGCCGAGTTCCGGCGTCATCAGCAGCGTCGCTTCTCTCGCAGCCGCCTCCTTCGCCGCCCGCGCAAGGCGGTCGAGATTGGTGGCGACATCGCCGCAGGCCGATTGCATCTGGAGCGCGGCGAGCTTCATCATTTTCCGTCCGACGACATGGCGCCCAAAAGCTTCGGCAGGTCGCCGAAACGGGCAACGAGACCGAAGATCACGGCGGCCGTAGTGACGAACAGGATCGTCACCGACGCCATGGTCGGCGTGTAGCCGTAGCGAAGCGCATTGAAGATCTTGATCGGCAGCGTTTCCATGGTGAAGCCGACGGTCATGTAGGCAACGATGTATTCGTTGAGCGAAAGCACGAAGGCGAACGCGTAGCCCGAGACGATATAGGGCAGGATCAGCGGCAGGACGATGGTGCGAAAGATCGTGCGCTCATCGGCCCCCATGGTCGCGGCTGCCTCGACCAGCGATCGGTCGATCGCGGTGAAGCCGAGCGACAACGTCACCAGCGGCAGCGTCACGAAGAAGATCGCGTGGCTGACGACCGCCGTCCAGGGCTGGCCGTAGAAGCCGACCGTTGCCCAGAAGGTGAGCATGCCAAGCGCGGTGATCACGGGCGGCAGCGTAAAGGGCGCGACGCCGAGCAACTGGAAGATATTGGCCCAGGGCGCGATCCGGCGCCAGAGGAACCAGGCCAGCGGCAACGCTATCGCAACGGCAAGGGCCGCCGACAGCAACGCCAGCGTGACGGAGGCGAAAAGCGCGCTGCGCCATTCCGGATTGAGGAAGATCTCGCCGTACCAGGACAGCGAAAAGCCCTGTGGCGGGAAAGCCAGCGTCTGCTTGGCATTGACCGATACACCGGCAACGACGATCAGCGGCAGCGCCAGGAAGAGCCCGATCAGGAAGAAGTAGGCCTTGCGGAAGATCGAGGTCATACCGCTTCTCCCTTGCGTCCGGCAATCACGGTCAGCGCCACGAGCCCGAGCGTCACCAGCACCAGGAACACCGCCATGGCCGCGGCAAAAGGCATGTTCGACTGGTAGATCGCCTGGTCGGTGATCAGCACCGACAGGGTCCAATGCTGCGGCCGGCCGAGCAGCTGCGGCAGCAGGTAGGAACCGAGCGCGAAGATGAACACCATGATCAGCGTTGCAGTGATGGTGTTTCTGAGCGCCGGCACGACGACGGTGAAGAAGGCTTTGAGCGGCGATGCGCCAAGCGTCCGGGCAGCCTCCGTCAGGGTCGGGTCAAGCCGCACAAGTGCCGGGAAAAGCACCAGCACCGTATAGGGGAAAGCCTGGTAGACCATGCCGGTCAGCACCGCGCCGAAACTCGGGGTCAGTGCCTTCGCCTCGCTCATGATGCCGAGCGCCACCAGAATGTTGGTAATGCCGGCCGTGCGAGAGAACAGCGTCGACCAGGCAAAGCCGATGATGACTTCCGACAGCGACAGGATCGACAGGAGCGCCACGAGCCAGAGCACCTGCACCTTTCGTCCCATGCGGGTCAGCATGTAGGTAAAGGGCAGCGCCAGCACGACGCAGCAGATCGCCACGGTGATGGCGAGCAGCAGCGAAAAGCCGAGCACACCGCCGAAGAAGGCGGAGAGGAAGCGCGCATAATTGTCGAAGACGAAGGCCGGCGTGTAGAAGCCGCCCTGCTGGCGCTGGAAGAAGCTGACGGCGATCATGGTGCCGAAGGGCACGACGAAGAAGATCGTCAGCATCGCCGCGGGAAAGAGGAGCGGCGCGTAATCGCCAAGGGTCTGGGGCGGTTCGCGTCTCATTTCTTCAACACCACGCAAACGTCGGGGGTAAGCGCAATGCCGACCTCCTGGCCGACGGTGACGTCTGGCCGGCCGCGCGGCGTCGAGACCGCGACGATCTGCCGGCCGGCAATGTCGACGAAGGTTTCGATCGTGCCGCCGAGATCGCGCACAAAGGTGACCTTGCCAGTGAGTGCGCCGGCACCGGGTGCGGTCAGGTGCACATCTTCAGGACGAACCGACAGCGTTCCCTTGGAAGCGCCTGCAGGCAATGCAAGGCCGGCAATCGGCTGCCCCAGCACCTCGACGCGGCCGGCACTGTCGGCCTGCACCTCGAGAAGATTGGTCTGGCCGATGAAGTCGGCGACGAAGCTGTCGGCGGGGCGGCGATAGATCTCGATCGGCGACGCGGCCTGGCGGATCTCGCCACCGTTCATCACGACGACCGTGTCGGCCATGGTCATCGCTTCGCGCTGGTCGTGGGTAACGACGATGGTGGTGATGCCGAGCTTCTGCTGCAGCTGGCGCAATTCCACCTGCATCGCCTCGCGCAGCTTGGCGTCGAGTGCCGACAGCGGCTCATCGAGAAGGAAAAGTTTGGGCGAGATCGCCAGTGCGCGCGCGATCGCGACACGCTGGCGCTGGCCGCCTGAAAGTTTGGCAACGGGCCTGTCGGCATAACCGGTCAGATGGATCATCGACAGCAGTTCGTCGACGCGCTTCTTCTGGTCTTCCTTTGCCGCACCGCGGATGCGCAAGGGGTAGGCGATGTTCTCGCCGACGGTCAGATGCGGGAAAAGCGCCAGCGACTGAAACACCATGCCGAGATTGCGCTTGTGCGTCGGCACATGGGTGATGTCGTCGCCATCAAGTTGGATCGCCCCGCCGGTCGGCAGGTCAAGGCCGGCGATCATGCGCAAAAGCGTGGTCTTGCCGCAACCGGACGGGCCGAGCATGCAGACGAACGTCCCGTGCGGCACGTTGAGGTCGACATTGTTGACGGCTCTGAAGGATCCGAATTCCTTGACGACGTTTTGAAGGGCGAGTCCGGACATTGTCTCTCCGCGGGATAGTCCCCTCCCGTCTGCGGGAGGGGTGGCAAGGGAGACGATGCCCCCTTTCGTTTAAGCTCCGGCCCTCCCCTTTAAAAAAGCGGAGGGCCAACGTCTTGTCATCAGCCGACGATCAGCTCGGTCCACTTCTGGTTGAGCCAATCGGACTTGGACTGATAAAGGTCGTAGCGCGGCACGATCGGCTCGATGTCAGACGAAACGGCTGCAAATTCCTTATCCGTCAGATCGGTGACTTCGCGCTTGACGGTCGGCGACGTGCCGACCTTGCGCGACAGGGTCGCCTGGATCGAAGGCTGGCACATGTAGTCGATGAAGACATGGGCTTCCTCGGACTTCTGCGAGGCGCGCGACAGTGCCCAGCAACCGGAATCCTGGATGCCGCCTTCCTTCGGGAAGGTCGAGCGCACCGGATTGCCGTCGGCGGCCGCAAGGCCGGTCACGTCGTGATAGTACTGGCCCATCGGGATTTCACCCGACTTCAGCGACTGCTCGAACTGTGCCTCGTCGCGGTACCAGAGCCGGACGTTCGGCTTAACCTCGGCGAGCTTTTCGAAGACCTTGAGGATGCCCTCTTCGGTATCAAGCGCATTGGTGCCGCCGAAGTAGGTCTTGGCGGTCACTTCCAGTAGGAAGGAGTTGGAAACCAGCGCCAGCAGGCCCAGCTTGTCGGCATTTGCCGGATCCCAGAACGCGGACCAGGAGGTCGGCGCTTCCTTGTAGACATCGGTGTTGGTGACCAGCGTGATGTACCAGGACACGGCCCCGATGCCGGCAACGCGGCCATCCGGATATTTGTTGACGAAGCGGTCGAGCAGGTTCGAGCTGTTCTTGATCTTCGCCATGTCGATCGGCGTCCACAGCTCGGTCGACTGTCCCTTGAGCATCGCCACCTGCGACATCATCGAAACGTCGGCCGGCGCCTGGCCGGCGCGTGCGGCCTGCTCCAGCTGAACGAGCCAGGCTTCGCCGGTCGGCTCGGCGATCGATTCGATCGCAATGCCCGTCGCCTTGGTGAATTCCGGGAAGATGTTCTTGTCGAACGAGGTTTTGAAATAGCCGCCGTAAACGCCGACCTTCAGCGACTTGTCCTGGGCGCGCAGTACCGAGGGCATCGCCAGCATCGAAGCGCCGGCAAGACCCGCGCCGAGCAGCGTGCGGCGCTTGATGGAAGTGGTGATCATCATCTTTCTCCTTTGTTTCGGCGGTGATCCGCCTTGTTCCCTGTTCTCTTTGATTTCTTGCACATTTTCGGTCTCAGTGCGCGGGCATTTTGCGTTCCAGCATGCGTGCATATTGTGTCAGCGGATAACACAGCACGAAGAAGATCACCGCGACCAGCCCATAGACCGTGAAAGGTTCGAAGGTTGCATTATTGATCGCATTGGCGGTTCTGAGAAGCTCCTCGAAGCCGATGATCGACGTCAGCGCCGTGCTCTTGATGAGCTGGACGAGGAAGCCGACAGCCGGCGGCCGGGTGATCGCGAACGCCTGCGGCAGGATCACCAGGCGCAGTTCCTGCAGGCGATGCAGCCCGAGGCTGGCGCCGGCATCCCACTGGCCGGCCGGCAGGGCTTCGACGCCGCCGCGCCAGATCTCGGCAAGATAGGCGCTGGCATAGAAGGTCAACCCCAATGCTGCCGCGGTCCATGGCTCGATGCGAAAGCCAAGCATCGGCAGACCGAAGAACATCAGGAACAGTTGCATCAACAACGGCGTGCCCTGAAACAGCGCGATGTAGCCCGAGCCGAACCGACGCAGCCACTTCTGTTTCGATATGCGCGCAAACAGGATCATCAGGCCGACGGCAGCCCCACCGGCAAAGGCGACAAGCGATAGAAGCAGCGTCCAGCGGGTCGCAAATACCAGATTGCGCAGGATGTCCCAGAAGGTGAACTCGATCATGACACGCCCGCCCCAAGCATGCGCCGGCCGCCCGCCACGAACAGACGGCGGATCATCATCGACAACGCGAGATAGATCAGCGTGACGACAAAATAGGTTTCGAAGGATCGGAAGGTCCGCGCCTGCAGCAGGTCCGCCTCATGGGCGAGTTCCCGCACGGCGATCTGCGACACGACCGCCGATTCCAGCATCATGATGATCACCTGGCTGATCAGCGCCGGAAAGATGACCTTCAGAGCCTGCGGCAGAATGATCTTGACGAACACCTGCCGTGGCCTCAGCCCGAGTGCAAAGGCTGCCTCGCCCTGGCCCTTCGGCACGGCGTCAAGGCCGGCACCGACGATCTCCGTGGTGTAGGCCGCCATGTTGAGCGTCATCGCCAGGATCGCCGCGACGATCGGATCGAGCCGGATGCCGAGGCTCGGCAGACCGAAGTAGATGAAGAACAACTGCACCAGGAACGGCGTGTTGCGGATCACTTCGACATAGACGGCAACCGCCTTGCGCAGCACGCCGTAACGGCTGCGGCGGGCGGCTGCAAAGACAATGCTGATCAGAATGCCGAGCACCATGGTGCAGGCGATCAGAAAGAGCGTCATCGCAGCGCCATGGGCGATCGCGCCCGCGGCATCCCGAAGCCACCCGAAATCGAGGCTGTAACCCATCGTCGCAACCTTTCCCCGAAAGGCACCCACGGAGACGCATGTCCCCGTGGGCGTCAAGTGCTGATTAGTCTTTCAGGTTTTCGGGGTTGAGCGGCGTCTTCAGCCAGGCCTCGGAGCTGGCATTCAGCTTGCCATCGGCAAGCATCTTAGCAACCGCGTCGTTGACGGCCGTCTTCAGGGCTTCCTCGTTCTTGTTGAGGCCGATATGCGACGGCGAGGTCAGGAGCTGGAACTTCTGTTCCGGCTTCAGCGCCTCCTGGCGGGCCAGCACCTGCGCACCGACGTCGTTGCCGACGACCATCAGCTGGGTCTGGCCGGAGATGAACGCCTGGATCACGGCATTGTAGTTGTCGAAGCGCTGGATCGCGGCGGTCGACGGCGCTGCCTCGGTCAGCGACGTATCTTCCAGCGTGCCGCGGTTGACGGCGATCGTCTTGTCCGCAAGGTCGTCCTTGCCGGCAACCTTGAGCTCAGCCGGACCGATGACCGCGATGTAGTAAGGTGCGTAGGCCGCGGCGAAGTCGATCACCTCGGCACGTTCCTTGGAGAAGCCGACGCTCATCAGGATGTCGACGCGCTTGTCGTTGAGATAGGGAATGCGGTTCTGGCCGGTGACGCTGACCAGGTTGAGCTTGACGCCGAGGCCGTCGGCGATCTGCTGGGCGACATCGACGTCATAACCCTTGATGCTCATGTCGGCACTGGCCGAGGAGAAGGGCGGGAAGTCCGAGAAGATGCCGACATTGATCTGGCCGGCCGACTTGATGTCGGCGAGCGCGTCGGCACGTGCGATACCGGTTGCCGCGCCCAGCATCAGAGCGGCGGCGAATGCTGCTTTCATCGTCTTGTGAAGTGTCATTGTCGTTCCCCTGTCCGGAAGCATTGTTGGTTGTGGCATTTGCTGGTCGGCCGCCGCTTCCAGTCCGGCAGCCGACAATCTTTCTTTCAGGCGTCAGGCGGACTTGCCGGTAACGGCCGGGCTGAACACCATGAGGCTGAGGATCTCGAACAGAACCTGGGCGCCGGCATGCGCCGTGTTGGTCGTCGCGTCATATTGCGGCGCGACCTCGACGACGTCGCCGCCGACAAGGTTGATGCCCTTGAGGCCGCGGATCAGTTCCAGCACTTCGCGGGTGGTGAGACCACCGATTTCAGGCGTGCCGGTGCCCGGTGCAAAGCTCGGATCAACGCTGTCGATGTCGAAGGAGAGATAGGTCGGGCCGTCGCCAACGATCTTCTTGGCCTTCTCGATGATCGCGGGAATGCCGAGACCGGTGACTTCCTCCGCATGGATGACGGTCATGCCGGACTCGTAGGAGAACTCCCAGAGATATTCGGCCGAGCCGCGGATGCCGATCTGCACGACACGGGTCGGATCGAGCACACCGTCGAGCACCGCGTTGCGGAACGGGCCGCCATGGTGGAACTTGGTGAGGTCGTAGGCGCCGCCGGTGTCGCAATGGGCATCGATGTGGATCATGCCGACCGGCTTCTTCTTGCCGACGGCTTTCAGGATCGGATGGGTGATCGAATGGTCGCCGCCAACAGACAGCGGAATGACGCCGGCATCGACGATCTGGTTGATGCGCTTTTCGATATCGTCGTGGCTAAGCTCCAGCCGGTAGCGGCTCTGGAACGGCACGTCGCCGATGTCGGCGACACGCAGTTCGTGAACCGGCGCGCAACCGAGCACATGGTTGTAAGGGCCGATGCGCTCGATCGAACGCAGCGCCCGCGGTCCGAAGCGCGAACCAGGACGGTTGGTGACGCCAAGATCCATGGGGATGCCGACGATCGCGACCTGCAGATTGCCGAAATCGGGCTCGTCCGCATCAACAGCCATGTGCGGCGCCGTCAGGAAGGTCGGGATGCCGGAATAGGGCGCAAGGCGCGTGCCGCTCTTGGTGAAGATCTTGTCGGCGACGCGGCGGAAGGTCGGGTCGAACAGCTCGCCGCCATGGCTTTCACCGTATTTCGCCTTGAGTTCGCCAAGCTTCTTTTCGTCCCAGGCCATCCGCTCAAACCTCCGTCATGTCAGCCGGGGAATGCGCACAAAGGCGCCACAGATCAGCATCTGCGGATGGGGCCGGTTCTCTCCGGCTCAATCAAGTTCCCCAGGCTTTTTGCCCTGTTGAGTTCCATTAGGTGACAAATCCTCTGGAAAATCAATTGACATTGTTATAGCGTTTCGTGTGAGAAAAATTCACATGACAACAGCCCGCCGGAACCAAGCTTTTTGTCCAGCCGCCTGCCGCCCCTGAACCCCTTGCGCGCCTTCGAGGCGACGGCGCGCCGTGGCTCCGTGTCGGCTGCCGCGCGCGAACTGAACGTGACGCACGGCGCCATCAGCCACCAGATCCGCGCGCTCGAACTCTCGATCAACGCCACGCTATTCGTGCGCGGCGGAAAGCGGCTGAAGCTGACGCCGCAGGGCGCGCTGCTACTTCCGGCGGTTACCCACGCCTTTGCCGAAATCGCCGCCGCAACAGCCGCCATGACGCGCCCGACCACCAGCGGCGAGTTGCGCATCACCTGCGTCCCCGCCCTGCTCTCCTTCTGGCTGATCCCGCGCCTGCACCTCTTCACCGAGCAGTTTCCCGATGTGCGGCTGACGCTGATCGCCTCCAATGATGCCGCCTATCTCGATGCGTCCGATGTCGACGTCTGCCTGATCTATGGCGACGGCAACTGGCCGGGCTGCTGGTCGAAGCTCTGGAGTCGGCTGGAACTGTTCCCGGTCGTCAGCCCGACATTGCTGAATATGCGGCCGTTGCGCTCCGTGCGCGACCTGCGCGACCATGTGATGCTGCATGGCGACGACGGGCGCGAATGGAACACGTGGCTGGCAGCGGCCGATGCCAGCGACCTGCAGCGCGGTCGCCAACATTTCATGAGCGATGCGCGGCTTTCGACCGAAGCGGCGCTGCACAATCAGGGTGTCGCGCTTGGCGACACCATCACCGCCGGCAGCCTGATCGCGCGCGGCGAGTTGATCGCTCCCTTCGACCTGACGGTTCCGGCCAACGACGCCTTTTACGTCGCCTGCCGCAATGAAGTGCTGGCCGCCCCGATCGTGCGTATCTTCATCGACTGGATGTTCTCGGCGCTGGAAAACGACCCGATGCCGGAACTGCAGACCTCCGCGCGCACGATTATTCGCAGCCGAGCCTCGAAATCCGAGCCGACAGACCGTAAATCGGTGAAGGACGGTTTTCAGCCGGTTTCAGCTCCGGCCCGCGGCCGGCGCACGGAACGCCCACAGAAACGCAAGAACAAAGCCTGAGCCATAGGAACACCTGCCATGCCGCATTTCAATCCGCTCGTCGAAAAGCTCTCGTCGCCGCCCGTGCCGTCGGTGCTCGCCTGGGCGAAAAGCTATGATGGCTCCCGCGGGCCGCTGATCGACCTCTCGCAGGCGGTGCCCGGCTATCCGGCGCACCCGGACATGCTGGCATGGCTGGGCGAAGCCGCGGCGTCGACTGCCTATACCGGCTATGGCGCGATCGAGGGTGAAGCGGCGCTGCGCGAGGCCTATGCCGCGCATGTGGCAGGCCTTTATCGCGCCGCGATCACGGCCGACAACATCCACATCACCTCTGGTTGCAACCAGGCATTCATCTGCACCGCGATGGCGATCGCCTCAGCCGGTGATACGATCCTGATGACCAACCCCTATTACTTCAACCAGGAAACGACGCTCGCCATGCTCGGCATCAATGTCGAGCTGGTGCCCTGCGACGCCGGCGCCGGCTTCCTGCCGGAGATCGACGCAATCACTGCTGCGCTGCGGCCGGGTATCCGGGCGCTCGCGCTGGTATCGCCGAACAATCCGACCGGCGCGATCTATCCGCCCGAGCTTCTGTCGCGCATCTACGAAGTTTGCCGCGCCAACGGCACCTGGCTGATCCTCGACGAAACCTATCGCGACTTCCTGCCCGATGCCGGCGCTGCACCGCACGGCCTGCTGCAGACGGAGGGATGGCAGGACAGCTTCATCGGCCTCTACAGCTTCTCCAAATCCTTCTGCATTCCGGGCCATCGCCTCGGCGCAATCACCGCCGGGCCGGCGCTGGTCGAGCAGGTCACCAAGATCATGGACAACCTGCAGATCTGCGCGCCCCGTTCGGCGCAGGCCGCGGTCGCCAAGGCTATTCCAGCACTTGCCGATTGGCGTCTCGGCAATCGCGCCGAGATCGCTGCGCGTACAGACGCGCTGCGCGATGTCATGGGCCGGCTGCCGCAATGGAAGTTGCAGGCGATCGGCGCCTACTTCGCCTATATCCGGCATCCCTTCGCGGACATCGATTCGCAGTTCGTGGCCGAGAAGCTGGCGAAACTCGCCGGTGTCATCTGCCTGCCGGGCGACTACTTCGGCGAAGGCCAGGAAAACTACCTGCGCTTTGCCTTTGCCAATGCCGACGCGGGCACGATCCGCCAACTGGAAGAGCGGCTCGCCGGCTTCAACCTTCCCGGCCTGTAACAGGGCAAGAGCGTATCCGGTTTCGACGCAGCCGCGGAAACGCTCTTGCTCCATGTTTTTACACATTTCCTGACGGAAGACCGCGTTCGCACCTTTCCTGGAAATGCTCTAACCGCGGCGGGCGATCAGGATGCCGACAAGCACGATCGCCCCGCCGATTGCCTGCATCAGCCCGACCGGCTCGGAGAGCAGTATCCAGGCGAGGATCGCCGCGACCACCGGCTGCAGCAAAAGCGTCAGCGACGAAAACGCCGGCGGCAGATAGGCGAGCGCATAGGTGATCGCCACCTGCCCGCCCGCATGGCTGACGAAGGCGAGGCCGAACAGCATCGACCAGCCGAAGAGCGTCGGCGGCAATAGCGTGGGCTCGGACAGAAGCACGATCGGCAGCATGCAGATGGCGGCGGATGCCGTGCTCCAAACCATGATCCGGATGGTGCTGAACAGGCTGCGCAGCCGCCCGATTGCCAGGATGTAACCGGCATAGAACATCGCAGCGATGACGGCGACGCCGTCGCCCAGCAGATTGCCGTCGGCAAGCGCCATCGGGCCGCCCTTGAGGATGATCACGCCGGCGACCGCCGTCGCAAGTCCGATGGCAAACACGGTGCTGATGCGGGCGCGAAAAAGCAGCCAGCTCGCAAGCGTCACGAAAACGGGGGCAAGGTTGGCCAGCAGGGTGGCATTGGCGACCGACGTCTTGGTCAGCGCATAGTGCCAGGCGGCAAGGTCGATTGCGAGGAAGACACCCGGCAGCACCAGCAGCGCATACTCCGACAGCCGCTCGGGCCGCCGGTCGGACGCCGGCGCCCCACGAAACCAGGACCAGGCGAGAAGCGGGATCAGCGCCAGCGCCACGCGCCAGAAGGCCGTCGCCATCGGTCCGACCTCGGACAGGCGCACGAAGATCGGCGAGCCGCCGATCGCAGCCCCGCCGATCAGCAGGGCAGCCATGGCAAGGCGATTATGAGAAGAGGCGGCGGCGGGTGCTGAGGTCACGTCAATGTCCGGCTCTCTGCTGGCGGGCGATCATGGCGCCCCTGAGAAGGCAGCTAGCAGAAGTGCGGCATCGGCAACAGTCGCAATAAATCGCCCGCAGCAACAAAGACGGCCGCCATGCGCAAACACGGCGACCGTCCAATGGTTCTATCGCGCCTCGTCGGCGCAATGCTTGGTGTCGTCAGGCCGCGTCCGGAATATGCACGGTCTTGACCTCAAGGAAATCCTCGAGCCCGAACATGCCGCCTTCGCGTCCATTGCCGGACTGCTTGTAGCCGCCGAAGGGGCTGCCATAACGATGGGGGCCGCCGTTGATGTGGACCATGCCGGCGCGCAGGCGTGACGCCACCCGCTCCGCCCGCTTGGGATCGCCGGTCTGCACATAGGCGGCCAGCCCGTAATTGGTGTCGTTGGCGATCGCGATCGCTTCCTCCTCGGTATCGAAGGGGATGATCGCCAGCACCGGCCCGAACACCTCCTCGCGAGCAATGCGCATGGTGTTGTTGACGTCGGCAAAGATGGTCGGCTTGACGAAGTAGCCGGTCTCGAAGCCCTCGGGCTTGCCGGCACCGCCGACGACAAGACGCGCGCCCTCGGCGATACCCGCTTCGATCAGCGCCTGCACGCGGCCGAACTGGACGTCGCTCACCAACGGGCCGATGTGGCCGCCTTCCTTGGTCGGATCGCCGACCTCGGCTCCACGACCGACGCGGCCGGCGATCTCGACGACCTTGTCGTAGACGCTACGCTCGACCAGCATGCGCGTCGGCGCATCGCAGGACTGGCCGGAATTGTTGAAGCATTCGAGCACGCTTCCGCTCACTCGGTCTTCGAGATCGGCATCGGCAAAGACGATGTTCGGTGACTTGCCGCCGAGTTCGAGCGTCACGCGCTTGACCGTTTCGGCCGCATCCTTGCTGACGGCGATGCCGGCGCGGGTCGAACCGGTAAACGACATCATGTCGATGTCCCGATGCTTCGACAGTGCGGCACCGGCATTGATGCCATCGCCATTGACGAGGTTGAAGACGCCCGCTGGAAAACCGGCCTCATCGATCATTTCGGCATAGAGCATGGCGTTGAGCGGCGTGAATTCGCTCGGCTTCAGCACGCAGGTCGAGCCGGTCGCAAGTGCGGGAACGACCTTGAGCGCGATCTGGTTGATCGGCCAGTTCCAGGGCGTGATCAGGCCGCAAATGCCGATCGGCTCGCGCAGGATCACGTCGCCGTTCGCCAGCGTATCGCGCGTCTTCAGCCGCTTCAGCGCATCGATGAACCCCTGCAGATGGCCGACGCCGACATCCGCCTGCTGCTCGCGCGTCATTGTCGTCGGAGCGCCGAGCTCCATGGTGATGGTGGCCACCATCTCGTCATAGCGGCGCTTGTAGATCGACAACAGCTTTTCGAGCAGCGCCAGCCGCTCGTCGACGCTTGTACGGCTATAGGTGGCGAAGGCCTTCTTCGCAGCGGCAACGGCGCGATCGATATCGGCGGCCGAACCCATCGAAATCACCGCGATCGGCTTCTCGGTCGCCGGGTTCAGCACCTCCAGATCGTTAGGCGTGATCGGATCGACCCATTGGCCGTCGATATAAAACTTCCTTTTGTCGAGCATACGCTCCTCCTTCCCGTCAGATTGTGTTTTCTTTCTCCGCGAGCCAGTCCTTGATGAGCGCGCGGTAGCGCTCGCCTGAAAAGCTCGGAAAATGTCCGCCGTGGACGATACGCGCCGGAATGCGCAGCAACCGTTCCATCGACGCCAGATAGTCGTCGGCATTGGCGTGGTAGGTATCTTCGATCAGCGGCCCGTCGTAGAGGATGTCGCCGGAAAAGAGCACGCCGCTCTTCTCCTCCCAGAGTGCGATGCCACCGGGCGAATGCCCGGGCGTGTGGATCACCTCGAAGACGCGATCGCCAAGATCGATATGATCGCCATCGGCAAGAACAATCGTCGCAGGCGCAGCCTTCACCGCGTAGGTGGTCGAGGCATAGGGCTCGGGCGGCAGCGCGTCGAAAATCTCGTCGGCGACATAGGGGTCGGCAAGCGTGTTGATGCGCGTCGGATGCGCCAGCAGCTCAGCTTCGGCCGCATGCACGGCGCGGCAATCGAATTCGTGATGGCAGCCGATATGGTCGAAATGCGTATGGCTGGCAACGGCGGTCAGTTTGCGCTCGGTGACCAGCGGCACCCACGCGCGCAACGACACCACGCCCATGCCGCTATCAACAAGCATGTCACGGTCGCGCCCGCGCACGTGCCACATGTTGCAGCGGTAGAACTCCTGGATAAAGGGTTCGCAGATGTAGGTGACATCGTCGTCGAGACGCTTCGCCGCATACCAGTCTTTCGGAGCAATTCGCCGCATCTTGCTACAGGGTTCCGCTTGCCGCCGGCAAGGCTACGACGTCGGCAGCCCGCACCGCAAGGGGGACGATCTCGCCGTCGCGCACGTCGGAGGATTGCGGCAGATGCGCCACCAACGCATCGCCGTCGGTTGCGCAAGGCTTGAGGTGGCAACGGTAGTGCGTACCGAAGAAGGCGCTGCCGGCGACCCGCGCATCGCCGAGCGCGAACATCGGACCGTCCGATTTGTCGTTCCCGCGAAAATGCTCCGGCCGAATGGTGAGCGTGATCGCGTCGCCGGCCCTGGGCGCTCTCGCAGTAAAATTGGCGGCGGGAAGCGCCAAGTTGCCGAGCGAGGTTTCAACCTCGGCCGACGAAGCGTCGGCGGCCTTGATCCGGCCGGGAACAAAATTGACCTCGCCCATGAAGCCCGCCGAAAACAGCGATCGTGGCCGCATATAGATCTGCGATGGCGGACCGAAATCCTCGATTCGCCCCTGGTTCATGACGACGATCCGGTCGGCGATCGCCATCGCCTCTTCCTGGTCGTGGGTCACATGCACGAAGGTGGTGCCGACCCGCTTCTGGATCGCCTTCAGCTCATCCTGCATCTGGCGGCGAAGCTTCAGGTCCAGAGCGCCCAAGGGTTCGTCAAGCAGCAGCACTTCGGGATCGACGGCAAGCGCGCGGGCAAGTGCAACGCGCTGACGCTGGCCGCCGGAAAGCTCGTGCGGCCGTTTGCCGGCGGACGCCTTGAGACCGACGAGGTCGAGGAAGCCGAGCGCCTTTTCGTCCCGCTCGGCCTTGCCGAGACCGCGCATCCGGAGCCCGAAGCCGACATTGTCGACGAGCCGCATATGCGGGAAGAGCGCATAGTCCTGAAACATCGTCGTGGTCGGGCGTTTGGCCGGCGTGACGAAGGTCATGTCGCGATCGCCGATGACGACGCGCCCGGAGCTTGGCGACAGGAACCCGCCGAGAATGGAAAGAAGCGTGGTCTTGCCGCAGCCCGAGGGCCCAAGCAGCACGATGAACTCCCCTGCCCGGATGTCGAGCGAGACCCTGTCCAGCGCCGTGAAGTGGCCGAACGTCTTGCTGACGTTTTCGATCGAGACGGGAGCGGTCATTGTTTCTTCGTCCTTCCGAACAGGGAAAACTCGAGGATCAGCAGCAGCGCCACCGAGGCGAGAAAGACCAGCGAGCCGATCGCATTGGTCTTGGGATTGAGGCCAGAGCGCAGCATGCTCCAGATCTCGACGGGCAGGGTCACGTCGAAACGCGACAGCAGGAAGGCGATGATGAACTCGTCCCAGCTGAAGGTCACCGACAGGAAGAAGGCGGCGAGGATCGAAGGCATCAGCATCGGCGCGGTCACCAGCGCCATGACCTTGAAATCATTGGCGCCAAGATCGCGCGCCGCCCGCTCGATGTTGATCTGGTGGTCACCCATCGCGGCATAGATGATCGCAAAGCAGAGCGGCAGGTTGATCACCACGTGACCGATGCCGACCGTCAACAACGAGAGCGGCATGTGCAGCGCATTGAGAAGCGCCAGCAGTCCGAGCGCGATGATCAGATAGCTGACCGTCATCGGCGCGATCAGCAGGCCCCTTTGCAAGGCCGAGCCCGGCAGCCTGTAGCGCGCCAGCGAATAGGCGGCGAGAAAGCCGAGCACGCAGGAGACCAAGGACGAGGAGATGGCGACCAGCATCGAATTGCCGAGTGCTGCCATCAGCTTGCGGTCGACGAAAACAGCCTCGTACCATTGGGTGGAAAAGCCGTTGAACGGCGGCACCGGCAGGCGCCCGTCCTGGAAGGAAAACAGCACGAGCACCGCGACCGGAAGGAAGATGAAGGCGTAGACGAGAGCGAGATAGGCCCAGGACACACCGCCAATGAAAATTCTGCGCAGCATCAGGCCCTCTCGATCTTCAGCCAACGGGCACACAGCACATAGGCGACGGTGACGGCCAGCATGAGGATGATCGACAGCGCCGCTGCCATCGGGAAATCGGCGCGCCGGCCGAGCTGCAGCATGATGATCTGCGGCAGCACCAGCTCGTTGTTGCCGCCGAGGATCTGCGGCGTGACATAGTCGCCAATGCAGAGCACGAAGGTGAGAAATGCGCCGGTCATGATGCCGGGCAAAGTCAACGGCAGCACCACATGCCAGAAGGTCTGGAAGGCGTTGGCGCCAAGGTCGGCGGCCGCGCGGCGATAGTTCGGCGAGAGCTGGATCAGGTTCGAATAGATTGTCAGCGTCAAAAGCATGACGAAGAAGTGGACGAAACCGATCACCGTCGCCGTGCGCGTGCTGGCGATCGCGAGCGGCTCGGAGATCAGCCCGACGCCCGTCAGTATCTGATTGATGACGCCGTTTTTCGACAGCACGAGCAACCATGAGTAAGAGCGGACGACATAGGAGGTCCAGAACGGCAGGATCGCCAGGATCAGCGCCATGCGCTGAAACCGTTTCGGCACGCGCTCGGCAATGATCCAGGCGAGCGGGTAGGCAAGCAGCACCGAAAGGACCGTGACGATAACCGTGATTTCGAGCGAATTGACCAGGCCCTGCAACAGCGCGTTCTCGGAGAAGAAGCGCAGATAGTTGTCGAGATTCCAGACGCGGACGATCTCCCGTCCCTCGCGCTTCCAGAGGCTCATCGCCGCCATGAACAGGAAAGGCACAACGAAGAAGGCGAACGTCCACAAAAGTGCCGGCGCAGCAAAACCCCAGGCTTTCCGGCGGTCGGCATCTTCGAGAGTTGTCGCGGTCATGAAAGCTCCAGATCTGAGCGCCCACCAGACAAGGATGGTGGCCGCAGTTCACCGTCCCACCGGACGGTGGGGCGGCGATCGGCTGCAGGATTGGCGAACGCCGTTCGGGGCGTTACTGCTGCAGCATTTCCGTCCAGGCATCCTGGAACTGCTGATCCAGTTCGGTGGACGGGATCGGATAGAGCTGCGTCTTCTTCAGGTATTCGGCCTGCTCGTTGAACCGCAGCGCCGCCTTCTGCTGGTCTGTCAGGTGCTCGCCGGCCTTGCTGTTTGCCGGCATCGCCCAGTAGCAGGAGGATGTCGCAAGCCGTGCCTGGCCTTCGGGGCTGACGATGTACTGCACGAATTTCAGCGCCAGATCCTGCTTGGTCGAATCCTTCATCACGCCAATCGACTGCGCCCAGCGCACCGCCCCCTGCTCCGGGATCGTCCAGTCGAGATTGGGCTTGTCGGCCGACAGCACCGCGGTGATCCACTCGCCGCCACCGACCAGGATATCGACCTCGCCGGTTGCCAGCGCCGTCTGGGAGGACACGACATCGCTGACCTGCTTGGAAACCGCACGCATTGCCGCCAGCTTTTCCTTGATCGCCGGCATGTCCGCCTCGGTTAGCTCTGCGGTCTTCTTGCCGAGCCCGAGACCGACGAGGCCGATCATCGGCAGGTAGTAGTCGTAGAGCGCGATGCGCCCCTTGTACTTGTCCGACCAGATCACCGAGAGATCCTGCATGTCCTTCGGATCGACCTTGGACTTGTCGTAGGAGATGGTGTTGTAGCCGAACTTTTCCGTGACGGCATAAGTCTTGCCGTCCTTGGTGTTGTTGGCCTCCATCCGGACTTCGGGGAAGAGGTCTGATGTCGGCAAGGCATCGGCCGGCATTTCGGCGAGCAGATCGAGATCGATGGCGCGGTGAACATCGACGCCGTCGATGACGAGGACGTCCCAGTCGCCCGGACGGGACTGGTCGAGGATCGAGAGCGCGGCACCGGTGCCTTCATAGACCTTCAGGTTGACCTTGACGTCGTTGGCCTTTTCGAACGGCTCGACCAGGGCCGGATCCGTGTGGTCGCACCAGACGAGCGCATTGAGTTCTTCGGTCGCGAAAGCCGGTGCCGGAACCGAGACAAGCGAAGCGGCGACGATCGCGCCTGCAGCGACCGAGGAGAAAAATCGGCGCAGGTGCGCGCCGTCATGAACTGACTGCATCATGCTGTTGCCCTCTTGTTTGACGCTCGTTTCGGCGTCTTCAAAAAAAGATTGAATGAATTCATTTTTTAAGTCAATCTCAAATTTGAAGACATTCAGAATTCAAGGAAATCCACATGACAGGGTTGCGCGCACGGCAGAAAGCCGACCGGAACAGACGTATCCTGGACGCCGCCGCTCAGTTGTTTCGCGAGGTCGGCTACGACAGCGCCCGCATCGAGGACATCGCCGAACGGGCCGAAGTGTCGGTCGGCACCTTCTACAATTACTATGAAAACAAGGGCGACATCCTGGTCGCCACGGTGTCGATGGAAGTGGAGGAAGTTCTCGCCGCCGGGCGCACCATCGTCGACAATCCCCCCTCCTCCGTCGAAGGCGCGCTGGAGGCCCTGATCGGTCAATATTACGATCACTCGCTCGTCTATCTCAGCAAGGAGATGTGGCGCACTGCGATGGCGATTTCGATCCAGCAGCCGGAGAGCCCCTTCAGCAAGCGCTATACCGAGCTCGACCGCCGGCTTTGCGACCAGGTGTCGACGCTCATCCACAAGCTGCAGGTGAAGGGCCTCGTCGCCCCCGGAACCGACATTCGCGCCGTCGGCGAGATGCTGTTCAACAATCTCAATCTAATGTTCATCGAATTCGCGAAGCACGAGGCGATGCCGCTCGATGAGCTCAAGGCGCGTGTCAGCAGACAGAACCGGCCGCTCGCAACGCTGATCGCGGCGCCATGATCCAACCCGGACAATGAAGCCAACTCTCACAATAAAGAGCGTATCGATGCAAGACTTGGAACAGTCGGTGCTTGCCGCCGCCGATCGGCTCGTCGCAGCCTTTGCCCGCCATGATGCCGCCGCCTACTTTTCAGCCTTCGCGCCGAATGCGACCTTCATCTTCCACAATCTCGATCGACCCCTGCGCAGCCGGGCAGAATATGAGGCGGAATGGGCGTTGTGGGAGACCCGCGACAGCTTCCGCGTCCGAGGCTGCCAGTCCAGCGATCGGCATGTGCAAATGATCGGCAACGTTGCCGTCTTCACGCATGGCGTTCGAACCGAACTTGAGATCGGCGGTGAAGCACTGACGTCGCAGGAAAGAGAAACGATCGTGTTTGAACGGGATGGGGCCGGAACCTGGCTGGCGGTCCACGAGCATCTGTCGCGCGCCGGATAGCAGTCCCGAAACGCGTTTAGAGGGCACCGATGACGACGGCGGAAACGAAGCAGAAGGCAGCGACAAAGGCGATCGCGTGCGGAAACAGGGTGATGGGTGAGCGGCGCGGCGGGGCTGCAGCGTAGGACGCATATCGGGACTGGATTGTCGGCTTCGCAGCGTTCATCGCGTCTCTCCGTCGTTCAGGCCGGGAACTTGGCCGTTAATAGCCATGTTCTCCGATATTCTCGATTGAGTTTATAGATATTAATTTCTCGATTCCACCCCAAAAGTAAAAAATCGTCCGCCAGGCGGCGCCTTCAGTGGCGATCACGGTCGCGTTCCTGCACATGTCGCGACCAGCTTTCGCTGAACCATGGCGTCAAAAGCGACACATTGGCATCGCGATGAGAGCGGGTGAGACCGCCATCGGCTTCGACGCAGGTCCAAACCGTAAACCCCGTCAGCTCGTGTTTTCCAAAGGTCTGGATCAGCGGAATGTCAGCGGCGTCGCGGCCCCGGGCAACGGCAATGCGCCCCGCACGGCGCGCATTGTTCTTGGCGTCGAACGTGTACCAGCGATCGCCGAGAAAGACATCGAACCAGGCATTGAAGTCCATCGGCGCCACTCTGTTCTCGGTTTCAAGGTCGGCCATGTAGCCGTTGACGTAGCGCGCCGGCATGTTCATGCAGCGGCAAAATGCGATGGCAAGGTGCGCATAGTCACGGCTGACGCCGAGGCGATCCTCGTGGGCTTCGAGCGCCGTGCGCATCGCCTGGGCGTAGCCGTAGCTGAACACCAGGCGCGCATGCACATAGTCGCAGATCGCCTGCACCCGCGGCCAACCGGGCGCCACCTCCCCGAAAAGCCTCCAGGCAAGCGCGCCCAGCCGATCGGTTTCGCAATAGCGGCTGGCGGCCAGATAGGGCAGCGTGTTCGGTGGAAGCTTCTCGACGGGCACGGCCTGCGCCTGCGGATCGGAAACGTCAGGCCGGCCGTCGTCTTCGATGACGGCATCATAGCTGAGCTTGAAGTCCCCTTCCGGCGCGATCATGCGCAGGCACGCATTGCGGTGCGGGTCGACAATCTCCTCCATCTTGACGATCGGCGAGGTTACGGGGCCACGTTCGCGCCGGATGTCAGGGCGCTTTTCGCTGGCGACGGAAAGATAAGTCATCATCGGTGTCGGCTGGGGGCAGCGGATGCCGATCTCATAGCCAAAGCGCACGAACATCTCCAACCTCCCTCGTTCGGCAGGAATGTTTCGCGAACCCTTTTGTTCCCGGGATCGACGGTGAAATGGCGCTACCGTCGCCAATTGTGAACTCACGCAAAGAGAAACACCCGGCCGCTTCGATCCGGGTACGAATGGAGGGCACACGAACCACGGCGAGGCGCCGTAGCGCACCCCTTAGTCGCCCCAGAACGACGGCACTTGGCGGCATTCCTGCCCGTCTTCCCGCCCGGTCGATTTTATGCCCGAACGCGGCAGGCGACAACCGCATTCGGCGAGCCGTCCGGCGCCGCAGGAACACCGCACCGCCGGGTTTTCCGGCTTTTCAGACGGGTCGCATTGCCGTGCGGAAAGGTGGCCCGAGTGGTGCGTTCCCGCCCTACCAGCCAACGACATCCTTGAACGAATACCACCAGGAGCCGATCGTCGAATACTGCGCACGGAACATTCGCCCGCCCGGGAACGGGTACCAGGGCAGTTTCTCGAACATGTCGAAGCGCGTTGCGTCACCGTCGATCGCCTCGGCAAGCGTGCGCCCGAAAAGATGCGATCCCGTCACGCCATGGCCGCTATAGCCGTGAGCGAAATAGATATTGGCACCGATGCGGCCCATCTGCGGCACGCGGGTAAACGAGAGCGCGAAGTTGCCGCTCCAGGCATAGTCGATCTTCACGCCTTTCAGCTTCGGGAAGACCTTTTCCAGATTGGGCTTGAGCTTGGCCACGACGTCCGCCGGGTCGGTGCCGCCATAGACCGTACCGCCGCCGAAGATCATGCGCTTGTCCGCCGACAGTCTGAAATAATCGAGGATGTATCGCACGTCCTCGACGCACATGTCGCTGGGGATCAGCGAATGGGCGAGCTCCTCGCCGAGCGGCGCGGTGGTGATCATCTGGGTGGAAACAGGCATCACGCGCGAGACGAGCTTCGGCACCGCATCGCCGAGATAGGCATTGCCGCAGAGAACAACGATCCGCGCCGTGACTTCGCCACCGGCGGTATAGACCGTCGGCCTTGCCGCCTCATGGTCGACCCGCGTGACCGGTGACTGTTCGTAGATCGTGCCGCCAAGGCTTTCCAAGGCGCGCGCTTCGCCGAGCACCAGATTGAGCGGATGCATGTGGCCGCCCGTCGTATCCAGCATGCCGCCGCAATAGGCGTCGGAATTCACCAGCTTGCTGAGCGCGTCGCGGTCGAGAAGCTGATGATCGTCCATGCCGTACTTGCGCCAGAGCGCCTGCTTGGCTTCCAGTTCCTTCATGTGCGCCGGGGTGTAGGCCGCATAGATGTTGCCCGGCTTCAGATTGCAGTCGATCTGATACTGGCTGACGAGCCGGCGGATGATCTTGCCGCCCTCCTGCACCAGCCCGCCGACGAAGCGGGCTGCGTCCTCGCCGTAGCGGCGCTGGATGGTCGCAAGGCTGGCGTTGAGACCGTTGACGACCTGGCCGCCATTGCGCCCCGATGCGCCCCAGCCGACCTGCGCGCCCTCGACGACGACGACCTTGTAGCCTTTCTCGGCGAGATGGATTGCCGTCGACAGACCGGAATAGCCGGCGCCGACGACACAGACATCCGTCTCGACGCGCCCTTTGAGCGAAACCGGCGTGCGGATGATGTTGCGGGAGGAGGCGTAGTAGCTCGTGGGATAGCTGCCGTCGCCGGCATAGGATTTTTGGTTTCTCGACATCACACGATTTCCAGGTAAGCGCTGAATTCATAGTCCGTCACCTGCTCGGCAAAGCCGGCGATCTCCTGCCTCTTGCAGGCGATCAGCATCGAGCGCAGCGTCGGATCGAAGATCTCGGCGGCAATCGGCCCTGCCTCGAAGGCATCGACCGCCTGCCCCCAATCGGCGGGAATTTTGGGCAGTTTCTCCGCCGTATAGGCCCGGCCCGTCACCGGCGCCGAGGGTTTCCATTTGTTGCGGATACCGACGAGAGCCGCGCCGAGGATCGCGGCGATGACGAGATAGGGGTTAGCGTCAGCGCCGGCCACCCGGTGCTCGATGCGGCGCGCTGCCGGATTGCCGCCGGGGATGCGGATCGCCGATGTCCGGTTTTCATAGCCCCAGCACACGGCCGTCGGCGCGTGCGTATCCGGCCGCAGTCGACGGTAGGAATTGAAATGCGGCGCAAACATAAGCGTCGTTTCCGGCATGCCGCGCAAAAGGCCCGCGACGGCATTCTTGAGGACCGCCGACCCTTCGTCGCTGCCGTCGTTGAAGACATTGTTGCCATCAGCGTCGAGCAGGCTGAAATGGATGTGCATGCCGTTGCCCGAGCGGGTGCCATAGGGCTTGGCCATGAAGGTCGCCGCCAGCCCGTGCTTGCGGGCGACGCCCTTGACGATGCGCTTGAAGAAGATCGCGTCATCAGCCGCCTTCAAGGGATCGTCGGTGTGCAGCAGGTTGATCTCGAACTGGCCGATGCCATTCTCGGCGATCGCCGCATCCGCCGGCACGTTCTGGCGGGCACATTCCTTGTAGACGTCGGAGAAGAACTCGCCGAAATCGTCGAGTTCGTCGATCGACAGGATCGCATCGGAATCGAGCCGCTTGCCGGTATAGGGCGAAATCGGAGGCACGGCGCTGTCGGGCTCAGGGTCGATCAGATAGAATTCCATTTCGGTCGCGACCACGGGGCGCAACCCCAACTCCTGATACTCGCGTACGATCGCCGCCAGCGCCTGGCGCGGATCGGCGAGGAACGGCTTGCCGTCCTCGAGCAGCAGCCACAGCGGCACCAGAGCACTTGGCCGCGAGGTCCAGTTGACCGGCAACGCGCCGCGCCCGGTAACGGCGCAGATACCGTCCCTATCGCCGCTAGCAAACACCTGCTCGCTGTTGATGATGTCTTCGCCCCAGACGTCGACGCCGACGATCGACAGCGGCATGCGGATGCCGCCCCCCAGCACCTTGGAGGCCTGCTCCACGGGTACACGCTTGCCGCGCATGATACCGTTCAGGTCGCAGACCACGGCCTGGATGCTTTCGATAGGGCCGTTCTGCTCCAGCCAGGCCTTGAAGGCGCTCGGGTCTTCCGCGTCGAGGGACATATCGCAAATCTCATTTTGTGATCACATTTGCAGAAAGTTGACATAATTTAGAAGTTGGAGTCAACCTCGACGGATGTTATCAGCCCGCGATCATTCCCGCGTGGCAGAAGGAGCCTGCTGATTTGAAGACCCCATCGCTGCCTCTTCTCGACCGGCCAGAGGGCATGACCACGCATGACTATGCCTTTGCCAGGCTTCGCCAGGCGATCATGGTCGGCAGCTTCCGCCCCGGCACTTCGGTCACGATCAGGGGGCTTGCCGAAGCGCTGGAGAGCAGCCCGACGCCGGTGCGCGAGGCCCTGCGGCAGCTCACTTCCATCGGCGCTCTGCAATTCCTTGAAAACCGCCGCATCGTCGTGCCGCGCATCACGCCCGCCCGTTTCGAAGAGCTGATATCGCTTCGCATCGCGCTCGAGAGCCATGCCGCGCGCCGAGCCGTCGCCCATCTTTCGGAGCGGCAGATCGAACGAATCTCAGCGATCGACGACAGCATCGAGGACGAAATCCAACGCGGCGACCAGGTGGCGGCGCTGATCGCCAACCAGGCCTTCCACCGGACGATCTACACCGCCAATCCGGACCAGATCGTCATGCCGCTGATCGAAAGCGTCTGGCTGCAACTGGGTCCGATCCTCGGCATCGCCATGGAGCATGTGAGCGAACTCTATGTCGTCGACCGCCATCGCGAGGCGATCGACGCCTTGCGCCGCCGCGACGAGGATGCCGTTGCCGATGCCATTGCAGCCGATATTCGCGAGGGTATCGGCGGCTTCGACCAGCAGGCCGTCGCGCGCCTGCTGAAGCTTGCAGCCTGACATTAAACCAACGCCATCAACTGAAATTTTAGTGTGGCTAAAATTTTCATTGACAAGCCGCGATCGCCGCAGCAAAGTTCAGGAAATACAAGTGCATAGCCCTGAAATCCTAGCGATTTCCGGGCGTGTATGTCTGTACCCACGCAGGAGATCTTCCCTTGGGGGAGGATGTGGGATGAGGGGGATTTCACAGTGGATTCGCAGTCTCGGCCGGGTGATCCGGCATCGGAGCTTCCTTCGCTCGGCGATCGGCTGCGCGAGCGGCGCAAGGCCCTGAAGCTGACGCTCAAGGAAGTTGCCGATCGGGCCGATTTCTCTGTGGGCTTCATCTCCCAGATCGAGCGCGGCATCACCGTGCCGTCGCTGACGTCGCTGGTCGCGGTCTGTCGGGTGCTGAAGGTCGAGGTCGGGACATTCCTCAATTCGCCGAGGGTGGCAACGCCATTTACCCGCCACGATCAGCGCCGCGCCTATGCGCTCGCTGGGTCGCCCGACAACAACATATCCTATGAACGCCTGTCGGCTTCCTTTCCCGGCAGCGTTCTGCGCAGCACCGTGGTGCACACACCGCCCGGCCACCGCAGCGAAGCCATGACCCACGAGGGCGAAGAGATGTTCTTCGTTCTCCAGGGCGCACTGACGATCGAGATTGATGGCGAAGAGACGGTGCTGGAAACGGGCGATTCCGCACATTTCCTGTCGGGTCTGACCCACCTCACCTGGAACCACACCAGCGAACCGACGGTGATCCTGCACACCTGCACGATGGATGTCTTCGGCGACGCGCAGGCAATGGAGACGCCGGAAGGCGCATTCGCGGTAACACGCGCCGAGGACCGTCGCAGTGCCTCGGCAAGCCCCGGCAAGGGCGCCGGATAGGATCGCCCTACAGCGCCGCGCGTCTAATTAGACGCGTAAAGGTCGCTGTAGCGCTTTGAATTGCTGCATGCGCAAACGCGTCAGCAATTGCGCCCATCAGATCACCAGCCTTTCGTCTGGACGCCTGCGTCTAGCGACCGCCGCGCGTCGATCGACGCCCGAACACGAGAGCGACGCGCGGCCCCTCACCTCACCCACAACCCTGCCGGAACCAGAACTGGAAACGCCATGAAAGAACAGACGAAAGCACGCCTTGCCGCCCTGCGGACCAAGATGAACGAAACCGGCAGCGGGCTGGTGGCACTCGCCCCCGGATCGCACATGGATTGGTTGATCGGCTATCATCCGCATCCCGACGAACGCCCCTGCCTGCTGCTGATCGGCCCGCAGAAGGAAGCCTTCCTGATGCCGGCGCTCAATGCCGAGGGCACCCGCGAACATACGGATATCGATTTCTACAACTGGTCCGATGCCGAAGGACCAGTTGAGGCTCTGACTTTGGCGCTTGCCGGGATCGGCGCGGAAAAGCCCGGCCGCGTGGTGATCGACGAGACCATGCGCGCCGATTTCGCGCTGCTGCTCATCGACAATCTGCCCGAGGACACTGCCCGCGACTTTACACCTGAGACGCTCGGTGCCCTGCGCATGCGCAAGGACAGGAGCGAATACGAGCTGCTGAAGATGAATGCCGGCATCGCCGATCGCGCCATGCAGGCGGCCTTCGCCAAGATCCGCCCCGGCATGACCGAGAAGGAACTGGCCGCAGAAATCCGCTCGCACTTCTTATCCGAAGGTGCGGCACCGGCCTTCTGGATTGTCGGCGCCGGCGGCAACGGCGCTTTCCCACATCATTCCGCCAGCGAACGGGTCATTGCCGAAGGCGACGCCGTCGTTATCGACATCGGCGGCCGCAAGCAGGGCTTCCCGAGCGACATCACCCGCATGGCGATCGTCGGCCGCGCACCGGAAGGTTACGGCCAGATCCACACGATCGTCGAGCGGGCCGTTCAGGCAGCGCTCAAGGCGGCTCGTCCAGGCGTTCTCGCCAAGACCGTGGACGATGCAGCACGCAAGGTGATCGCGGACGCCGGCTACGGCGAATATTTCGTCCACCGCACAGGTCACGGCATGGGCATCGACGGCCACGAGCCACCCTACATCACGGCAACGTCGGAAACGGTTCTGGAGGAAGGCATGGTCTTCTCGATCGAACCCGGCATCTACCTGCCCGGTCGCTTCGGCATCCGGCTCGAGGATATCGTCATCCTGCGCGCGGACGGGCCGGAAGTGCTGTCGTCGCTGCCGCGCGACGCCCATATCGCGCAAATCTGATACGGAATTTTGGGGCGCCCTCGGGCGCCACTTTTCTTTGTCCCTGCCACACACTGGCCGCTACAGCGCCGCGCGTCTTATTAGACGCGCAAAGGTCGCTGTAGCACTTTGAATTACTGCATGTTTTTATCCTTAAATCGAATACGGTTTAAGGAAACATGCAGTAGGCTATTGCGCGTAAGTCTTCTTGCGGCCGTCGGATTTGCCGCTGGCAGGCTGGTTCTGCGGCCGTTGCTGATAGACCGGTTCCCGCCTCCACTCTGGCGGCCAGATCCAGAGATAGCTGCCATAGGGCGCGCGCTTGATGCCCTGGTAATACTCGCCCTTGCCCGTGCGCATCTGCGCCTCGGCACCGCTCGTAGCAGTGCCGGCAGCGATTGCGATCGCCGCCAGGGCCACGAGCAGACGTCCTGTTTTCTTCATCTTCGAACTCCTTGCTTCGCCATATCACTCCGTGCGGAGTGCCGGGTCAACCGACGCGTGTTTATAAGTTCCTGCTTGACGACTTCCCGTGCCTTGGTCATATTGATCAGATGTCAGACCAATTTGGCGCCGAGGGGGAGGCTGAATGACTGAACAAGCAAGAGCAGCGCTTCTGCCACTGCCGCCCGCCGACCGGGCGCAACAGGTCATTGCCGCGCTCGCCGATTACATCCAACAATCTGGCCTGAAAGCCGGCGATCGCCTACCGGCGGAGCGCGAACTGATGATGGCGCTTGCCGTCGGGCGCTCGACCGTGCGCGAAGTCATCCGCCATTTCCAGGCGCTCGGCGTCGTCGAAGCGCGCAAGGGCAGCGGCACCTATCTGCTGCGCGCCATCTCGGCCGGCACCGTGCATATGCCGCTGACGCTCGACGCCGGGCATCTTCGCGACGTGCTTTTGATGACGCTCGAGGTCCGCCGCGGCATTGAAGTCGAAGCCAATATGGTCGCAGCGCGCCGACGCACCGACGCAGACCTTGAGATCATCGAAGTGAAGCTCAATGAGATGGAGCGGGTGCACATCGCCAAGGGCACCTCAGGCCCGGAAGACCTCGCCTTCCACCTGGCGATATACGACGCCACCCACAATCCCTTGTTCCGGCAGTTGCTCGAACAGATGCGGGAAGCCTTCGAACGCTTCTGGGAAGAGCCCTTCGACCGTTCGGATTTCGCCCGCCGTTCCTTCCCATTCCACCGCACCCTCTTCAACGCGATCGCGGCAAAGGATCCCGATACCGCGCGCGAAGAAACGCTGAAAATCCTCGCAATCGTCGAGGAAGACATCAAGGAAATGTCCAAATGAACAACGGCTTCGATCCGTTCGACCACGCCTCTTTGATCGTCGCGCACGACGAGGGCAATGCCTTTGACGCCGTCGTGCCGCCGATCGTCCAGACCTCGCTGTTCACCTTCAAGGACTATGACGACATGGTCGCGACCTACAAGGGCGAACGCGTGCGGCCGATCTACACCCGCGGCCTCAACCCGACGGTGCGCATGTTCGAGGAGATGCTGGCGAAACTGGAAGGGGCAGAGGACGCGATCGGCTTTGCCAGCGGCATGGCGGCAATCTCCTCCACCGTGATGTCCTTCGTCGAGCCCGGCGACCGCATCGTCGCCGTCAACCATGTCTATCCCGACGCTTTCCGGCTCTTCGGCACCCATCTGAAGCGCATGAAGGTCGAGGTGACCTATGTCGACGGCCGCGATGAGGAGGCCGTCGCCAGGGCTCTGCCCGGCGCCAAGCTCTTCTACATGGAAAGCCCGACAAGCTGGGTCATGGACACCCATGACGTGGCAGCACTGGCAAAACTCGCAAAACAGCAGGGCATCCTCACCGCCATCGACAACAGCTGGGCGAGCCCGATCTTCCAGCAGCCGATTTCGCTCGGCGTCGATCTGGTCATCCATTCGGCCTCGAAATATCTCGGCGGGCACAGCGACGTGGTCGCAGGCGTCGTCGCCGGCTCGAAGGACCTGATTGGCCGCATCCGTTCGGAAGCCTACCCCTATCTCGGCGGCAAGCTCTCGCCCTTCGATGCCTGGCTCCTGATCCGCGGTCTTCGCACCCTGCCGATCCGCATGAAGGCGCACGAGCGTTCGGCGCTGACGGTAGCGCAGCGCCTGCAGGCCCATCCGCTGGTCGAGACCGTCTGCCATCCCGGCCTTGGCAACACCTTGCCGCCGGGCCTGTCCGGCACATCGGGTCTCTTCTCTTTCATCTTCCGCGACGGCGTCGATGTCAGACGCTTCGCCGACCACCTCGACCTGTTCAAGCTCGGCGTTTCCTGGGGCGGACACGAAAGCCTGATCGTGCCGGGCGAAGTCGTGCTGTCACAGAAAGCCCAGCCCAATTCCGCGGCCGCCTTCGGCATCTCACCGCGGTCCGTACGGCTCCATGTCGGCCTGGAGGGAACGGAGGCCCTCTGGAGCGATCTTGAAGCGGCGATGTCTGCCGCTTCGTCAGGCTGACAGGAGCGGGATGCCGCATCCCGCTCATTGCATGTGGATCAACCATCAAAAAACAAAGGGAACAAAAATGAGGAAACTGATTACCGCCACTCTGCTTGCCACCCTGATGGCAGGAAGTGCACTGGCCGATACCAAGCTGAAGCTGGTCGAGGTCATCACCAGCCCCGAGCGCACCGAAACGCTGAAATCGATCGTCGCCAAGTTTGAAGCCGCAAATCCGGGCACCACGGTCGAGATCATCTCACTGCCCTGGGGCGAAGCCTTCCAGAAGTTCGCGACCATGGTTTCGGCCGGCGAGCTGCCCGACGTGATGGAAATGCCCGACACCTGGCTTTCGCTCTATGCCAACAACGGCATGCTTGAAAGCCTCGAGCCCTATCTCGAAAAGTGGGAGCACACGCCGGGCCTGACCGAGCGTACGCTCGAGCTCGGCCGCGACATCAAGAACACCGCCTACATGCTGCCCTACGGCTTCTATCTGCGCGCCATGTTCTACAACAAGAAGCTCTTGTCGGAGGCCGGCGTCAGCGAACCGCCGAAGACCATGGACGATTTCGTCAAGGCATCGGAAGCCGTCTCCAAGCTGCCGGGCAAATCCGGCTACTGCCTGCGCGGCGGTCCTGGTGGCCTCAACGGCTGGGTGATGTTCGGCGCGACCATGGCCGGCAGCAACAAATTCTTCAATGAGGACGGCACGTCGACCATGAACAGCGAAGGCTGGGTCAACGGTCTCACCTGGGTGATCGACCTCTACAAGAAGGGGCTGGCGCCGAAGGACAGCGTCAACTGGGGCTTCAACGAAATCGTCGCCGGCTTCTATAGCGGCACCTGCGCCTTCCTCGACCAGGACCCGGACGCGCTGATCGCCATTGCCGAGCGGATGAAGTCGGAAGATTTCGGCGTCACCACCATGCCGAAGGGACCGAGCGGCAAGGCCTTCACCACCATCGGCTTTGCCGGCTGGTCGATGCTTGCGGCGAGCCAGAACAAGGACCTCTCCTGGAAGCTGATCGAAACGCTCGAAGGGCCCGAAGGCAACATCGAGTGGAACAAGCGCACCGGTGCCTTGCCCGTCCACAAGGCGGCGGAAAAGGATCCGTTCTATGCGAGCCCGCAGTTCAAGGGCTGGTTCGACGAGCTTGCCGACAAGGACGTCGTTTTGACGGTCATGCCGACCTACCTCGAAGAATTCGCCTTCTTCAAGGATTCGCTGGCGATCAAGACGACGCAGGAAGCCCTACTCGGCGACATCACGCCGACGGATCTCGCCAACCAGTGGGCCGAGTACCTCACCAAGGCGCAGCAGAAGCACCTCGCCAAGAAGTGAGCCTTCGACCGGCGGCGGACCTCACCGCCGCCGGTCACTCGATATGTTGAGAACAGGGCACGCCAAAAAACCGGCGGCCGCACAGGGGAAATTTCGACCGATGGCCTATGCCGCCCGCCATGACGGCCTGCCCGCACGCCGGCCGCTGATGAAGCGTATCACCGATGGTGCTGCGCCCTATCTCTATAGCGCGCCGGCGCTGATCCTGATCGTCACCGTCATGCTGGTGCCGTTGGCGCTCGGCGTCTCCTACGCCTTCCGCGATATTCAGCTGCTCAATCCATTCTCCGGCGCCTTCATCGGCCTCGACCACTTCCGGGCGCTGTCGCAGGACCAGGCTTTCTACCGGGCGCTGCGCAACACGCTGTGGTGGACGGGCGCCTCGGTCTTCCTGCAGTTTTTCCTCGGGCTGATCCTCGCTTTGCTGCTCGACAAGCCGTTTTACGGCCGAGGCCTGGCGCAGGCGCTCGTCTTCCTGCCCTGGGCGGTGCCGAGCTTCCTGGCCGGTCTCAACTGGTCCTGGCTGTTCAATCCGGTCGTCGGACCGTTGCCACACTGGTTCTACGCGCTCGGCATCATGAGCGAGCCGTCCAACATCCTTTCCGATCCGCATCTGGCGATGTGGGGGCCGATCATCGCCAATGTCTGGTGGGGCATCCCGTTCTTCGCCATCACCCTGCTTGCCGCCCTCCAGGCGATCCCGCGTGATCTCTATGAAGCCGCCAGCATCGACGGCGCCGGCCCGGTGCAGCGGTTCCTGTCGATCACCCTGCCCTTCCTGGCGCCGACGATCGCCATCACCATTCTCCTGCGCACCGTTTGGATCTCGAATTTCGCCGACCTGATCATCGTCATGACCAATGGCGGTCCGGCCGATCGCACCCAGATCGTCGCCAGCTACATCTTCACCCAGGCCTTCAAGCGGCTCGACTTCGGCTACGCTTCGGCGATCGCGCTGGTGCTTCTGGCACTGCTGCTCGCCTACTCCATGCTGATTGTCATCCTGCGCCAATGGCTGCTGAGCAAGGATTGAGACCATGCGCGCCAAACCCATCCTTCTCGTAGCCGCACATCGACTGGCGATCCTCGCCTATATCGCCTTCGCGCTCTTCCCGCTCTACTGGCTGCTGAAGGTCGCAGTCACGCCCAACGACCTGCTCTACTCCGAAGGCATTCGGATGTGGCCTTCGCGCGCCAGCCTCGAGCATTTCGATTTCGTGCTGCGCCACAGCGCCTTCCCGGTGTTCTTCAAAAACAGCCTGATCGTTTCGGGCTCGACGGCGATCATCGTCACCATCCTTGCCTCGCTCTCGGGATACGCGCTGTCGCGCTTCAACTTCCGCGGAAAGTACTGGCTGGTGGCGCTGATGCTGCTGACGCAGATGTTCCCGCTCGTCATGCTCGTCGCACCGATCTTCAAGATCCTGTCGCCGCTCGGCCTCACCAACAGCCTGACCGGCCTCGTCATCGTCTACACCGCTTTCAACGTGCCGTTTGCCACCTTCCTGATGCAGTCCTTCTTCGACGGTATTCCGAAGGATCTCGAAGAGGCGGCGATGATCGACGGCGCAACCCAGTTCGTGGCCTTCCGCCAGATCATCCTGCCGCTGACGCTTCCGGGCATTGCCGCAACCCTCGGCTTCGTCTTCACCGCTGCCTGGAGCGAGCTTCTGTTTTCGCTGATGCTGATCTCGGGCAACGACCAGGCGACTTTTCCGGTCGGGCTGCTGTCCTTCGTGTCGAAATTCTCGGTCGACTTCGGCCAGATGATGGCCGCCGGCGTGCTGGCGCTGATCCCGGCCTGCCTCTTCTTCCTGCTCATTCAACGCTATCTCGTCCAGGGCCTGACGGCCGGCGCGGTCAAAGGCTGAGGATACCACCATGGCTTCCATCGATATCGCCAACATCCGTAAATCCTACGGCATCCACCCGGTCCTGCACGATGTGGACCTGAAGATCGGCGACGGCGAATTCGTCGTGCTGGTCGGCCCGTCCGGCTGCGGCAAGTCCACCCTGCTGCGCATGATCGCCGGCCTTGAAAGCGTGACGTCAGGCGAAATCCGCATCGCCGGAAAACGCGTCAACGAACTGGCCCCGAAGGACCGCGACATCGCCATGGTGTTCCAGTCCTATGCGCTCTATCCGCATATGTCGGTCGCCAACAACATGAGCTACAGCCTAAGGCTCCGGAAGACGGCCAAGGAAAAGATCGCCAGCGTCGTCTCCGGTGCTGCGTCGAAGCTCGGTCTCGACCCGCTGCTCGAGCGTCGCCCGCGCGCCCTTTCCGGCGGCCAGCGCCAGCGCGTCGCCATGGGCCGCGCCATCGTGCG
Organism: Ensifer sp. Root31; assembly: GCF_001424825.1. Taxonomy (NCBI): domain Bacteria; kingdom Pseudomonadati; phylum Pseudomonadota; class Alphaproteobacteria; order Hyphomicrobiales; family Rhizobiaceae; genus Ensifer; species Ensifer sp. Root31. The sequence continues at coordinate 110,823 of NZ_LMCO01000010.1, forward strand.
CGAACCCAAGGCCTTTCTCTTCGACGAGCCGCTGTCAAACCTCGACGCGCGCCTGCGCGAACAGATGCGCGCCGAGATCAAGAAGCTGCACAAGGATCTGGGCGCCACCTCGATCTACGTCACCCACGACCAGATCGAGGCGATGACACTTGCCGACCGGATCGTCGCCATGAACGGCGGTTTCGTGCAGCAGGTCGGCAGCCCGCTCGATCTCTACGACCGTCCGGCAAACCTCTTCGTTGCCGGCTTCATCGGCTCGCCCGGCATGAACTTCTTCGAAGGCACCTACCGAAACGGCGAAGCGCCACGTTTCGAGACTGCGGGCGGCGTAACCATTCCGGCGCAAGTGCATGCGGAACTGATTGACGGGGCCAGCACGACGCTCGGCATTCGGCCGGAACATGTCGAGCTCGGCACCACGGCGCCGGATGCGCTGAAGGCAACGGTCGACCTGGTCGAACCAACCGGCTTCGGCATCATCCTGCATTTGTCCTTCGGCAAGGCCAGCTTCAAGGCCTTTACCAACGACCGCACTTTCCTCAATGCAGCCGGCGAAATCCCGGTACGACTGCCGCCCGAGCGACTGCATTTCTTCGACGCCGCCGGCAATCGGGTCTGATTGCCGCGCCGGCCGTAGCGGCTGGCGGAAAGTGACGCGGCGCGAGCGATATCGCCCAAGACCGGAGATTGACATCTTCCGGACGAGGCGTACCGTCATGCCGTCGCAAGTATCAACCGCCCGTGGCGCCCAATTGAGAGAAGCAAGTACCGCCAATACGATGAATTGACGATAGCCTTCCTTGCCCCGCGCCCGGCGATATTGAGGAAGTGTCATGCGAAATTTTGTTGTTGCCCTTGCCTTTTCGACAACGCTGCTCTGTCCCGTCGCCGCCCTCGCGCAAGAGGGCGATGCGGGGGCCGGCGCGACCGTCTTCAAGAAATGCGCCATCTGTCATGTCGCCGACAGCGACACCAACAAGGTCGGTCCTTCGCTCAATCATGTGCTGGGCAGAACAGCCGGCACGCATCCGGACTTCAAGTATTCGCCGGCGATGATCGATGCCGGCAAGGGTGGGCTTGTCTGGGACGAGGCGACGCTGCGCGATTATCTCCACAATCCGAAGGCGAAAGTGAAGGGCACAAAGATGGTCTTTCCCGGCCTGAAGGACGAAGGCGATATCTCCAACCTGCTCGCCTATCTCAAGCAATATTCGCAGTAGACGAAATGGGTTGAGTTGCCGGCAGGCGCTCAACCGAACGGTCAATTGCGAGTATTTTCCGTTCGTGCAATAATTGCATTTAGAACTCTACGGATTGCGTATTCATGCCCACAGCCGCGAGCGGCGAGGAGGGACAAGAAATGGCCGTGGTGGTTATTCTGGTTTTGCTGGCCGCCGGATCGGTGTTGTTCCATTTGTTGAGCCCATGGTGGTGGACGCCGATCGCGTCCAACTGGAACTACATAGACAATACACTCATCATCACCTTCTGGATCACCGGCGTCGTCTTCGTCGCCGTCGTCCTGTTCATGGCCTACTGCGTCCTGCGTTTTCGGCACCGCCCGGGAAACAAGGCGGCCTATGAACCTGAGAACAAGAAGCTCGAAAGCTGGCTTGCCGCCGGCACGACGCTCGGCGTCGCCGCCATGCTGACGCCTGGCCTGTTCGTCTGGCATCAGTTCGTCACCGTTCCCGACGGTGCTAGCGAGGTCGAAATCGTCGGCCAACAATGGTTGTGGAGCTACCGCCTGCCCGGCGTCGACGGCAAGCTCGGCACCTCCGAGACACGCGACGTCTCGCCGGAAAATTCGCTTGGCCTCAACCGCAACGACACGGCCGCCCTGGATGACGTCGTCATAGAAGGCGGCGAGCTGCACCTCGAGATCGGCAAGCCGGTCAAGGTGCTGCTGCGCTCCGTCGATGTGCTCCATGATTTCTACGTGCCGGAGTTCCGCGCCAAGATGGACATGGTGCCCGGCATGGTGACCTATTTCTGGCTGACCCCCACGCGCACCGGCACCTTCGAAGTGCTCTGCGCGGAGCTCTGCGGCGTCGGCCACCCGCAGATGCGCGGTACCGTCGTCGTCGACAGCGCGGAGGACTATCAGACCTGGCTCGCGAGCCAGCAGACCTTTTCGCAGTTGATGGCAGCAGCGCAGACGAAGGAAACGGCACAGGCAGAAAATGCCGCCCCGGCGCGGTAGGAGGCGCCCCGACGGCAATTGGGAGAGTATAGATGGTCGACATCCGGTCAGGCACAGATGGCGCGCTCGGACACGCCGAGGTGGAGGATGTTGAACTCTACCATCCCCACAGTTGGTGGACGCGCTATGTCTTCAGCCAGGACGCCAAGATCATCGCCGTGCAATATGCCTCGACCGCCATCGCCATCGGCATGGTTGCGTTGGTTCTCTCCTGGCTGATGCGCCTGCAGCTTGGCTTTCCCGGCGCCTTCGCCTTCATCGATGCGGAGCGTTACTACCAGTTCATCACCATGCACGGCATGATCATGGTGATCTACCTGCTGACCGCGCTGTTTCTCGGCGGCTTCGGCAACTACCTGATCCCGCTGATGCTCGGCGCACGCGACATGGTGTTTCCCTACGCCAACATGCTGAGCTACTGGCTCTACCTTCTCGCCGTGCTCGTGCTGGTCGCCAGCTTCTTTGCCCCCGGCGGACCGACCGGCGCCGGCTGGACGCTGTATCCGCCGCAAGCCGTGCTTTCAGGCACACCCGGAGGCAAGGACTGGGGCATCGTGCTGATGCTCTCCTCGCTCATCCTTTTCATCATCGGTTTCACCATGGGCGGGCTCAACTATGTGGTGACGGTGCTCCAGGGCCGCGCACGCGGCATGACGCTGATGCGTATGCCGCTGACGATCTGGGGCATCTTCACCGCGACGGTGATGGCGCTGCTCGCCTTCCCCGCCCTCTTCGTCGCCTGCGTCATGATGATGTTCGACCGGGTGCTCGGCACCAGCTTCTTCATGCCGGCGATCGTCGAAATGGGCGAACAGCTGCAGCATGGCGGTGGCAGCCCGATCCTGTTCCAGCATCTCTTCTGGTTCTTCGGCCACCCCGAAGTCTACATCGTCGCCCTTCCCGCGTTCGGCATCGTCTCCGATCTCATCAGTACCCATGCCCGAAAGAACATCTTCGGCTACCGCATGATGGTCTGGGCGATCGTCATCATCGGCGCGCTTTCCTTCGTCGTCTGGGCGCACCACATGTATGTCAGCGGCATGAACCCCTATTTCGGTTTCTTCTTCGCCACAACCACGCTGATCATTGCCGTGCCGACCGCGCTCAAGGTCTACAACTGGGTGCTGACGCTGTGGCGCGGCGATATCCATCTCAACCTGCCGATGCTGTTTGCGCTCGGTTTCATCGTTACCTTCGTCAATGGCGGGCTGACCGGCCTCTTCCTCGGCAACGTCGTCGTCGACGTGCCGCTTTCCGATACGATGTTCGTCGTTGCCCATTTCCACATGGTCATGGGTGTCGCGCCGATCCTCGTCATCTTCGGCGCCATCTATCACTGGTATCCGAAGGTCACCGGCCGCATGCTCAACGAGGCGATGGGCCAGCTTCATTTCTGGATCACCTTCGTCGGCGCATACCTCATCTTCTTCCCGATGCACTATCTCGGCCTGATCGGCGTGCCCCGGCGCTACTACGAGATGGGCGAAACCGCCTTTGTCCCGGCCTCGGCCCACACGCTCAACGAGTTCATCACCATCGTTGCGCTCATCGTCGGCGCGGCGCAGATCGTCTTCCTCTTCAATCTCGTCTGGAGCATTCGCCACGGCCGCGAGGCCGGCGGCAATCCATGGCGGGCAACGACGCTCGAATGGCAGACGCCGGAAACGCCGCCACGCCATGGCAACTGGGGCAAGGATCTGCCGGTGGTCTATCGCTGGGCCTATGACTATAGCGTGCCCGGCGCACCGGAGGATTTCATCCCGCAGAACCAGCCAGGCCCCGACAACCTGACGCGGGAGACCGCGACATGAGCGTGACGCTGATCTTCCTCGCCGTCATCGCGGCGATCGCGGGATGGTGGCTGTCGCAGCAGCGGATGATGTCGAAGCCCTGGCTGGAGGTCGGCCACCACCACGACCCACGCCCGCAGGGCCGCCACCCGATCGAACCGGCCAAAATTGGCCTCGGCGTCTTTCTCGCCGTCGTCGGCGCGCTGTTCACCCTGTTCATCAGCGCCTACTTCATGCGCATGGCATCGACCGACTGGTGGTCGACGCCGATGCCGACGCTCCTATGGCTGAACACGGCGGTGCTCGCTGCCGGAAGCCTGATGCTTCATGCCGCCAAGGTATCGGCCGAACGCCACCGTGACGAAGCAAGCCGCACGGCGCTCATCGCCGCCCTTACCTTGGGCCTCGGCTTCCTCGTCGGCCAGGTCTTCGCCTGGCGCGAGCTCACCGATGCCGGATACCTCCTCACCGGCAATGCGGCCAACAGCTTCTTCTACATGATCACCGGCATGCACGGCCTGCACATCGTCGGCGGCCTGATCGCGCTTGCCCGCACCATTCTCGCCACGCGCAAGGGGCCGATCGATGAAAGGGCGACCCTGTCAATCACGCTCTGCGCCACCTACTGGCATTTCATGCTCGCTGTCTGGCTCGTGCTGTTTGCGCTGTTTTCCGGCTGGGCCAACGACTTCATCGACCTCTGCCGGCAAATCTTGACCTAGGAGCCGCCCATGTCCGCGCCGACACATGCACCTGTCACAGAGCCCTTGCCCCGGCCTTCGGGTCTCGCCGGCTTTGCCGCCGATTGGGCATCGGATCAGCGCGCCTTCAAGAATGTCTCCTGGGGAAAGGCCATGATGTGGATCTTTCTCCTGAGCGATACCTTCGTCTTCGGCTGCTTCCTCGTCGCCTACATGTCGGCGCGCATGTCGACCGCGGTCCCCTGGCCGAACCCGAGCGAGGTCTTCGCGCTGCATATCGGCGGTTCGGACGTCCCCCTGATCCTGATCGCCATCATGACCTTCGTGCTGATTTCATCGAGCGGCACCATGGCCATGGCGGTCAACTTCGGCTATCGCCACGACCGGCGCAAGACGGCGATCCTGATGATGCTGACGGCACTCTTCGGCGCCACGTTCGTCGGCATGCAGGCCTTCGAATGGACCAAGCTGATCTCCGAAGGCGTTCGGCCCTGGGGCAACCCGTGGGGTGCGCCGCAGTTCGGCTCCACCTTCTTCATGATCACCGGCTTCCACGGAACGCACGTGACGATCGGCGTCATCTTCCTCTTGATCATCGCGCGCAAGGTCTGGCGCGGCGACTTCGAAACCGGCAAGCGCGGCTTTTTCACCAGCCGCAAGGGGCAATACGAGATCGTCGAAATCACCGGCCTTTACTGGCACTTCGTGGACCTCGTCTGGGTCTTCATCTTCGCATTCTTCTATCTCTGGTGAGGAACAGCCATGACTGACGCACCGGCACATATCGCGGTCAAAGAGCACCAACAGCACCCGATCGGTCTCTATCTGCTGGTCTGGGGCCTACTTTTCGTGCTCAGCACCTTCTCTTACCTGGTCGATTACGTCGGCCTGCAGGGCTATCTCAGATGGTCGCTGATCCTCATCTTCATGATGCTCAAGGCGGGGCTCATCGTTGCCGTCTTCATGCATATGGCCTGGGAACGTCTGGCGTTGATCTACGCGATCCTGCTGCCGCCGCTTCTGGTACTGGTCTTCGTCGCGCTGATGGTATCGGAATCGCACTACGTGCTCTTCAGCCGCCTCACCTTCTTTGGTGCCGCGCCATGACCGGGAAGTTTGCACCGCTCAGAGCAACAGCAACTTCTTGAGGACGGAGAACACTTCCTTATAGGGAAGAATGGTGACGCCGGCAGCGGCGATCGGCAGGAGGGCAGCTGCCGCCACCGGCACGACTGCCGTGCGGCTCAACAGCATCGCCGACAGCTTGCGCGTCGTTTCAAACTGTTTCGTCGGGTCGGCGATGTCATCGGCCTGCTGCTGAACCTCGTCGGTGCTTGCCGCCACCACATTGGTGCCCAGTATCTTCCGCTCGTTTGAGCGGTGATAGCGGGTCGCCTGCGTCCCCAGCATCAACAGGCTGCGCTCCTTCAACTGTCCAAGCGGCTTCGAGAAAGCCGACAGCGGGTAGGCAAAGAGCGCCAGCACGATCACCAGCCAGCCGGTTGCGATCGTGCTGAAGGTGGTGGTTGTCAGGCTTTCCTGCAGCAGATGCTTGGCGATCGCAGCACCTATCGCGGCACTGATACCGAAGATGAAGAGAACATAGGCGTTGGGATAGCTCGCAAGAAAAGAGAGCCCGCCATTGCCGTCTGGATGCGTCGCGACAAGCCGAAGTTCCAGTCGAGCGATCCGGCGCAGAAGCTGCGCCCAGACGAGGTGTCGCCACAGCCCGCGCAGCAACAGGAACACGAACAGCGGCTGGCTGACGACGATCGTCCACCAGCCGGCCGCCGTGATCCGCCGCCCCTCCGCGGAGACGTCGACCGCCCAGGATGCGACACCCGACGTGCGCATGTTGAGGTAGGCAAAGATGGCGGCAAGAAGCGCCAAGCCAAGACAGACCGCCTCCGCTAGCCGCGAGTCGCGGCGGGCAAGCGCAACCGTCACGGCGTCGCCAAATGCCTGCACCGAGCCCGGCGCGACGATCGGCGCCTTCAGGAACTGCCCGAGCTTGATGTGCAATCCGCGCTCGACCTGCTGTTCGGCCAGCACAAACGCGCCGACGCCGATGGCAAACCGGCCCCAGACGCCCAGATCACCGAGATAGGAGCCTGGCGCGTCGACGGAAAGAAAGCTGCGCGGCAGCCCAAGCAGCAACGGCACCAACCAGGCAAGCGCTACGAACAACAGCGCGCGCCTTCCGGTCTTCAGCGCATGTTCGCGTAGTAACCCGAGCCGGCGTTGCAATTCGAAAAACGGCCCGCCATGCGCGGCGAGATACTCGCCCGGCGAAAGATCGCGGCGCGGCGATGTTGCCGTTCCCTGTTCGGCGCTCTTGCGAACCTTTTCTTCAATACTCAATGGCGCTCAATCCTCGGTGATGGTCCAGTTGTCGTTGGGATTGAACTGCTTGATATCGCGCGCCATCGCAGCGGTGTCCGCGCCGAGATCCGCCTGATAGACGATGCCGTTCCGGTTGACGACAAAGGTATGAACGCCGGTCTCACCGTATTTCACCGGCCAGGCCACCAGCCCAAACCCTGCGATCATGTTGCCGTTGATGACATAATCGTAGGAGCCGCCGGCGATGTTTCCGCCCTGCCGCGTCAGGATCTTGAAGCGGTAGCCATAATAGCCTTCGTCGGCCTTGGCCTTGTCCAATTGAGCCTGCGAAAGATCGCCTGCAGGGCTGTCACCATCCCCCTGCTCTGCCGGCCAGTAGAGGCCATCGGTCTTGCCTTCGCTCGAAATCAGCTTCTGGGCATATTCGAACACGCCATCGCCGTCGTGATCTTCTTGAGTGTATTCTTCCTGCGCGTCCACATAGGCTCGCGCCGTGTTGATCGCCTCAAGCTCATTCTCACCAACGCGGCGATTGATGATCTCTTCGATCCCGGCATAGGTGTCGAACGCCCACTTGCCGTCTTCCCCCTTGACGATCGGGAAGGGCAAGGGCCAGAGCTGATCGCCGATCTCGACAATCTTGTTTTCGCCCGCGTCGGTCAGGATCACCTTTTTGGCGGCACCCGCCTTGATCTGTTCGTAGGTGTTCATCACACCTTCGCCTGTTTTCAGCTTTTCGGCATCAAGGCCCAGCAGCGCGGCAAGTTTGCCGAAATCGCTCGAACTCATTGCATCCTTGAAGGCTGAAGCCGCCTTGTCCGAATCGTCGAAGGTGGGAGGATCGGTCTGCGAGATATAGTCTGCAAGTTCGGCCGGCTGGCTCTCTGCCGCCAACGTCGCTCCGGCGTAGCCCGACAGGCCGAGCAGCAGCAGCCCGACACCCGAACGGAAAATCATGCTCTGACGATGATACCTGGTCATGACCATACCCTCCCGTTTCTCGCGCTCAACCACGACGTCCGCCACCACCGCGTCCACCGCCACCACCATGGCGAGCCCCACCGCCGCCGCCGTGTCCAACGGACCGATGCGGCACGCCCCCACTGCGGGCGCCGCCACCCATCGCCTGGCCGCCGCGCCGCGATTGCACTTGCGTCACCTTGCCCGGCCGCACTTCGCCCAGACCTGATGGCTTGCGCGGACGATTGTCGGCTTTTCCTGCCGGACGCGGCTTGCTCGCCGGTCGGTTGGCCTTGCCGCCGGAACCGCCGCCGGGTTTCGAGATGTTCCCGGGCCGCTGCGCCGCCGCGGATCCAGCGTTCGGCCTTGCATTAGCCGGCCGGTTCTTCGCACCATCGATCTTGTTGCTGCGAACATCCTTCAGATCCTTGAAGGAGCCCGTGTCTACCTTCTGGCGCAGGTTGGCACTCGCATCGCTTCTGGTGATCTTGGCCTTGTCGCGGATGTTGTTATTGCCGTTGGCTTCGATGCTGTTCTTCATGTTCGAACGGTCGAACTTGGCGAACTGGTCCTTGTCGATATTGATCTTGCTGCGGTCGACATTCTTCCAGTCGATGTCGTTGAACTTGACCTTGCCGTTGATATCGACGTTGTTGAAGCACTTGTTGCAGTCGACGTCGATGTCGCCATTGTAGCGCCCACCCCAAACACCCCAGTCGTCCCAATCGACCATCGCACCGAACACCGCGCCGGTGACCACACCGGCAAAGAACGTCGCCGTTGGATAGTAGTAGTTCGGATAGGGCTCGGGATAGTAGGACAACGGTTGGGGCGCATAGTTTGGCGCGTAGAGCATCTCCGGCTCGTATTGCGGCACATAGATCTTTTCCGGATTGGCCGCCTGAATGATGACGTTGTCGTTCTCCTGAACGACCTTCATCTTGTCGTCGGTCTTGAGCACGCCTGAAGCGACCGCCTTGTCGCGCAGCTGCTGAATGGCGATCAGCACATCCTTTTGCTGGTAGGCCATTGCATCGGAAAGGGACTGCGTCCAATCGATATCCTCGCTCATCATCTTGACGATATCGGGATAGTTCAGAAGTGAAATGACGCTGCCATCCCACGTGTCCTTGGGCTTCAGGTCCTTGTTCTTCTTGAGGTTATCAAGATAACGCTCAGCTTCGACGATCTGCAGCGGAAAGAGCGAAGCCGACGCGATGAGCGCGACCAGTTCGTCTGGATAAAGCGCGATGCGGGCGACAAGGATTTCGAGCTCTTCTTCGCTGAGCGGCTCCGGCGTGTCCGCGTCGGCCTGCTGGGCAGCCGAAGGATCGGTGGCCGCCTGCTCCTGCGCAAAGGCGCTAAAGTTGTAAGTGTAGGGCTCCGGTATCAACAAACACGCAGTCGCCAGGAAGCAGATCGATCGATGCAAACGGATGACACTCTTCACTGCCATTTCCCCTTCCCGTTCGGACGCACTGTTGCGTCACCTGTCTTGCCTGCTGGTGCGTGGGTTTCTATCTGCCTGTCTGCTGGTCTCATATGTTGGCAGCGCATCGGCCGCCGCAAGTGTTGGTTGACACTATTGCATACGCTCTCTCTTTTTCAATGCACAAATGATGACCACACGACGGTACACACCATAGGTTGTGCCAAGTTGGCGCAACGAGCCTGCCGCCCTACGCCCAAACGGCCGGGTCCTGCCCAATTGGATGTAGACGAATTGCAGGCTCTTCTTTTCCAGCATCTGGCTTCAGAATAGCGGTTTAATGCGGACCCATGTCCTGCGCGATATCGCAGGGCCTGGGCTGAACCGTGGATTGGAGAAACGGCAATGACGGAAAATCGTCCCTTGTCGGAAGCGGCGCCGAATGCGAACACCAATCAGAACACGGTCGCGACCGCTGCCGGCGGGCATCTCGCGTTGGTCCCCACCTGGCTTCCCCTCGATCTCGTTCCGGATCCGGACCACAATTCGGCCGGTGCCGGGGGTAATGGAACCAGCATCGGTACCCTCGACAGCAATACGCTCGCCGTTTTCATGCCCTCCAACGCTGCTATCACCGGCCCGCATTCGGCCGCGGATGCGCAGCAGGGCAATGACGCCCTGATCAACCAGCACGCCACCGAAATGGCCGGCATGGGAGGCGACGGCGGCAGCGGCAATCTTGCGGGCAGCGGCGGCGGCAATGCCGGCGGCGGTGGCCACGGCACCTTCATCGGCAGCCTGGTCAGCACGGATGTGGGGGTATTTGCCCCGGTGAATACCGCCGTTGCGGCAGGGCCGGGATCGACGGCGACGGCCAATCAGGCCAACAACGCGGCAATGCTGCAAGGCGCCGCCCAGATCGGCGGCATCGGCGGATCGGGCGGCGACCACAACATTGCCGGCGGCGGCACATCCGCCAACCATGGGACATCCATCACCTTCACCGGCGACAACTTCGCCGGACACGGCGGTGACGGCACCTTCATCGGCAGCATGATCGATGTGAACGTGGCGGTGTTTTCGCCGATCAACATCGCCATCGGTGCGGCCGGCGGAGCCGCCTCGGCTCACCAGACCAACAACGCCATCTTCGATCAGGGCGGCGTGCAGATCGCCGGTATCGGCGGTGCCGGCGGTGGCTTCAACCTGTCGTCCGACACGATCTTCACCGGCGACCAGATGGCTGGCGGTGGTGGGTCCGGTTACTCGAACGGCAGCATGGTCGATGTCAGCATTGGTTATTTCCACCCGATCAACATTGCGGTACCGGCCGGTGGCACGGCCGATGCCCAGCAGCTTGATCACGTGCTCTTCGACCAGCACGCGCTACAGATGGCTGGCGTCGGTGGTCTTGGCGGTGAGGGCAATCTGTCGGATGCCCATTCGGCGCTCGTGGACGATATCCTCAGCCTTGTCGATGGAATCTGAAGTCGGACAGCTCGCACAGTCCGTTTCGAACCTGACCCGGCACGAATGTCAAAACGCACCCGCAGTCGGGTGCGTTTGTCTGTCGCCGATACCACGCACTCCCGCATGGCAAGCCAGCGCCCCATACCCCGCCCAAAGGGACGTCACCGAATATCCAGCTAGTTCGCACGCTCGATAGCGCTCACCATTCAATCGCGGTTACCCCGTCTGCCAAACGGTATCGCTGGCACCGAACCGCTTAAGAGAACACGGGGGTCACGATACTTAGAGGAGCAACGCTATGCCTATTCCGCAAGCATCTGACACGATCAACCTCACCGACTCCAATGCTGGCGATGCAAGCGCCGGCAACGGCGGCGACGGCTTCAACTATGGTGATATTCACTACAATCCGGTCGCCTATGTCGCCAATTCACAAACGGTAGAAGGTGCCTACACCAAGCTCTACAACGGCGATCATGTCTGGCAGGACGCCGGATGGGGAACCGGTGACGGCGGCGACGGTGGACTTGCCCAGGCACGGGACGGCCTGTTGGCCGTGCTGACCAACAACGGCTCGGGCGGCGCCGGCGGCGACGCCTATTCCAATGGCGATCAAGGCAACACCAGCGGTGGCAATGTTGCAGCGGTTGCTGCAGACACAACGGCAACGCAGAACACCCAGTTCCTGGCCGACCAGCATGCAACCATTCTCGCCGGCGTCGGCGGCAATGGCGGCAATGGCAACCTTGCACAGGGCGGCGATATCTCCTCGGCCTTGGTTCACACCAATCCGTTCACGGAAACCAACACGTCAACGGACATAGACACCACGACCGAAACCACATCGGTCTCGAACGCGCTCGACCATTTCATCAACGCATTCGGATCGATCGACCTCAACGACATCGGTTCGTGAATTTTTCATGAGGATCGCCGGTTTCGGCCGACGATCCTCATCCTTGCATGCGTCTTGCCAAGCCCTTGCCTTGTCAGAATCGATTGCACCGAGATCTGATAATGACAGCCAATTCGACACCCACGCCGCGCGAACCAACGCATCTGGTCATGGCCCTCAGGGCCTGCGCCAGCGCCTTTGGCCTGGTCTTCCTCTATAGCTGCGGCTACAATCTCTTTCTGCTCACCCCCTCCATCTATCTGCTGCAGATCTACGATCGCGTGCTGTCGAGCCGCAGCGCCGATACGCTGGTGATGCTGACGCTGATCGTTGCGGTCGCCGTGGTGGTCGGATCGCTCCTGGATATCGTTCGCCGCGCCGCCCTGTCGCGCATCGGCAGTTGGCTTGATCACCGGTTGCGCCCGGTGGTTCTCACGGCCTCCTTCGAATATGGCGCCCGTACCAGCACCGCAGTTGCGACCGATTGCTACAAGGACCTGTCGACGCTCAGGCAGTTTCTGGATTCGCCGGCAAGTTCGCTGCTCTTCGACGTTCCCTGGGCGCCCGTGTTCCTGCTGCTGCTGTTTCTCGTCCATCCGCTGCTCGGCGTGATCGGCGTGCTGAGCGCCGTCTCGCTGCTGCTCCTGGCCGTCCTCACCGAACTGGCGACCCGACGTCCGCTCACCCACGCCAACCGCGCCCTTGCGCGCAGCTACGTGCGCTTTGCGACCGCGCTCAAATACATCCAGGTTATCCGTGCGATGGGCATGCAGGACGGCGCCGCGCAGATCGTCTACCGCGACGCCGAAGCGGCCAGGAAGGCACAGGATGCCGCGATGCAGCGCACCGAGATCATTCTTGGCCTGTCAAAATCCGTGCGTACGCTCACGCAGATCCTGATGATGGGTGCTGCCACCTGGCTGGTGCTCGAGGAAAACAGCAGTCCGGGCATCATCTTCGTTGCCAGCCTGCTGCTCGGCCGCGGCCTTGCCCCGGTCGAAGGGGCGATCGGTGCCTGGCGCTCCTTTGCTTTTGCCCGCAGCGCCTTCGAACGGCTCAATCAGATGCTGATTGCGGTCGCCGCTGACAGCGACGCGCGCATGGTTCCCGTGCCGGAACCGAGCGGCCTTATCCTCGACAGTGTCGGCTACACCCTGCCCTATGCCGATCGCCAGATATTGCGGGGCGTAACCCTGCGCCTGGCGCCGGGCGACTGCGTCGCCCTGATCGGACCATCGGGATCGGGAAAGTCGACGCTCGGCCGGATCATGGCAGGCGTCGAGCCGGCCACGAGCGGATGTGCACTTCTCGGCGGCGTCGATATCTCCGCCCTGCGGCTTTGCGCGGGCACACGCCATGTCGGTTACCTGCCGCAGGACATCGAGCTCTTCGGCGGCGCCGTCAAGGATGTCATTGGCCGGCTGGACGGATCCAACCCCGGCAAGGCGATCGAGGCGGCCAAGCTCGTCGGCTTGCATGAAACGATCATGCGACTGCCCAAGGGCTACGACACCGATATCGGCGAAGGCGGCGGCCTGCTCCTGCGGGCGCAGCGCCAGCAGCTTGGTTTGGCACGCGCCGCCTACGGCAATCCGTCGCTGGTGGTGCTCGATGATCCCAATTCGAGCCTCGACTACGACGGCGAGCGCAAGCTGTTCACCGCCATATCGCGGATGAGGTCGCGCGGCATGATCGTCGTCGTCATCACCCATCGCATGGGAATTCTGCCTGTCACCAACAAGATCGCCATCCTGCGCAACGGCACGGTCGACGCCTTCGGCGACAGCGAACAGATTTTTGAGACTTATCTTCAACCGCCGGCGCGGACCGGAACATAGGAGGGGGATCGCACAATGCTCCCCGCACAGATCGACCGGCCTCCATCACGATCCGCTGTTGCAAGCAGCGCGGCCAATCATCTGGCAAAGGCGCAAGGTCAAATCGGCAAATTGCTTACCTATGCGCCGACCGACGGCCTCGTGCCGATCGAACTCGCCGCCGCCTCGCCGATGTCGCGGCTTCGCTCCGTCGCCAGGACCGGCAATCTGCTCATCGGCTTTTTCGTCGTCGGCCTCGGCACCTGGTCGGCATTGGCACCGCTTACCAGCGCGGCAGTCGCCTCGGGGGTCGTCGAACCGGAATCCAGCCGCAAAACCATCCAACATCTCGAAGGCGGCATCATCAGGCAGATCCGCATCAAGAACGGAGATACCGTTACCTCCGGCCAGATCCTGATCGACCTGGACGACACCAAATTCCGCTCGGAGCGGGACAGCCTGAAGGGGCAGCTCTGGGATGCGGAGGCAAGGCATGCGCGTTTGCTTGCCGAGCAGGACGATGCCGACAGCATAACCTACCCGCCCGAAATGCTGGCCGCCATGGTCGACAATCCCGCGATCAACGCGATCGTCACCGGTCAGCAGCGGATTTTCGAAACCCGCCGCCAGGTCATGCGCGCCGAAATTGCGATCACTGAAGAAAAGATGAAACAGGTGCAGCAGGAGGTCGCCGGTCTCACCGCACAGAAGGCGGCTCTGAGCGAACGTGTCGAAATCTCCAGACAGGAGTTGGAGAGCGTCACGACGTTGACCAAGAAGGGGCTGGAAAAGAAGAGCCGTGTCCTCAATCTGCAACGGGAAAAGGCCGATATCAGCGGGCGGGTCGGCGAAAGCGCCGCCCAGATCTCCCGTGCCTATCAAGTGATCAGCGAAGCCCAGGCCTATCTCGTCAAGCTTCGAAGCGATCGCCTGAATGAGGTGGCGCAAACCATGCGCGAAACGGAAACGCAGATCCTGCAACTGAGCGAAAGGCTGCGTGCGATCGACGACCAGCTTGCGCGAACTGCGATCAGGGCGCCTGAGGACGGCGTGATCATGGACTTGCGGGTCCATACAACCGGCGGCGTTATCGGCGCCGGTGAACCGCTTGTCGATCTCGTTCCACGCAAAGGCCGCCTGATCGTCACCGCCCGCGTCCGGCCAGAGGACATCAATCTCGTGCATCCCGGCCTCACGGCGCAGGTGCATCTGCTCCCCTACAACCAGCGTCGGGTCCCGCTGCTGAAAGGTCAGGTCGAATATGTCTCGGCGGACCGTCTGGTCGACAAGCAGACCGGCCAATCCTACTACGCCGCGACGATCCATGTCGTTGATGAACGATTGGCCACGATGAGCGAGGTCGAGTTGGTCGCGGGCATGCCGGCCCAAACCCTGATCGAAACGGGTACGAACAGCGTGGCGCTCTATGCATTGAGACCACTGCTTGACAGTTTCAACAGAGCATTTCGTGAGGACTGACACAGCCTTGGCCGGTGGCTCCGTGCACGGTGCAAATGAAGGTGCGGCTCCGTTGTTGCCGACGCACCCCACTCTTGGCTCGCGGGCACCCCTGATCCGGCCGAAGGATACGATAATGGGCAAACGAAAATTCGACGACGACGAAATCATGGGTATTCTGAGGGAACATCGGACCGGCGCGACGGTAGCGGAAGTTTGCCACCGCCATGGCATCAGCGAGCCGACCTTCTACCGCTGGCAATCCTCACAGCTTCGAACCGTCGGCTTCGACGTTGGGCGCATACGCGCGCTGGAGCTGGAAAACCAGAAGCTGAAAAAACTGCTGGCCGAAGCCATGTTGACGGCCGCGACACTGAGCGAGATGCTAGCGAAAGCCTCGAAATAACGATAGCGACTATGGTATCGCCAATCCGTTGCGCGGCGATGCCCTGCCGCCCAGTCGGGCAACGACCTCCGTGCGGTTCTGAACCTGCAGCTTCCGCATGATGTGCTGGAGGTGCATCTTCACGGTATGCCCCGAGAGGTTCAGCTTGCCGGCGATAACCTTGTTGGACGAGCCGCATTGCAACTCAGCCAGAACATCGGTTTCCCGCGGCGTGAAGTCGGCATGAAGGAGATCGTCGCGGCGCGGCCGCCTGGCGGGGTCAGCCTCTTCAGGCCTCAAATGCAGCGCTGTCCCATCGCCAAAGGTCCCCAGCGGATGCGGACAGAACACACCGCCCGCCAGCACCAACCTGAGGCCCGCAAGAGCGATTTCGATTGGCAGCGACGTTGTGAAGAAGCCGCGGATGCCCATCTGCAGCGCCTGCGTTGCCATCGAGATATCGTCCGTATCCGACAGCAAGGCGATCGGCGCATCGGAGAAACGCTCGGAGATGGCCGCAAGATCGGAACGCAGACTGCTGCTTCCGACGTCCCTCCCCGCCAGATCCAGCGTAATCAGACGGATGTCCATACCGAGTGCCCTGTCCAGGCTCGCGGTCGAGATCATGTCGATGAAGGTCCACCCCGCCAGTTCGCGCTCCAGCAGCGTGACAATGGCAGTGCGGGCGAGAGTATGCGGTTCGACGACGATACCGGTGGGTGCATTGCGCCCTTTGCGGCGCAGCGTTCCTGAACTGATGGACACGAGCCGACCCCCAGGATGTTTGCAACCTCTAAGGTCAGCATACTATGCCCGAACATGCATCATGTCATGAGAAAATGGGGATTAATCCGATCGGACCAGTCCCGGCAAACCGTTGACAACATACGGTTTTTTTAAGCGCACTCACTGGCGTTGGGCGCTGTAACATATCTTGAGTAGTAAAATACACCCAGTTCGTTGCGACGATGATCGAAAGCCTATCATCGCAGCGGTCACAATTTTGCAACCGAGTTCGGCGAGATACCGCTCTCGTTTTGTCAAAATGGACGCTGAACCGGTTGCCGTTCCGGCGATACCTTCCGCCTGATCATCGCTTTGGAGTTGGTCCCAGAACGCCAAAAAGCCCGCGGACCTTTCGGTCTCGCGGGCTTTTTGTTTGATTTGGTTGCGGGGGCAGGATTTGAACCTGCGGCCTTCAGGTTATGAGCCTGACGAGCTACCGGGCTGCTCCACCCCGCGCCATCTCGGTAAACCGCTATGCGGTTTATCCTATGAGCCTGACGAGCTACCGGGCTGCTCCACCCCGCGCCATCTCGGTAAACCGCTATGCGGTTTATCCGGTGCGTAAACCGCTGTGCGGTTTATCGCGGTTGCGTAACCGCTTTAGCGGTTATGCTTTAATCCGGTTCGGGTTTTGCGAAGCAAAATCCCGTTTGTTACTGCGAGTTTAACCAAGCAAAAAGGCCGCTTGTAGGCGGCCCTTGCGTTTCGGCTTGGCCGAGCGTTTGTTCAGAGAAGATTTTCGGTTTGTTTTCGCCGCTGCCTTGTCCTT
>NZ_LMCO01000010.1:127948-128271 GCF_001424825.1 Ensifer sp. Root31
GTTCGGAATGGGAACGGGTGCAGCCACCCCGCCAGAACCACCAGGTCGGCAAAGCGCAAGATTTGCCCTTAGCTGGGGCAAACCGAATGAGAAGCTGGCTGAAGTTTTCACTTCACTTGTTTTGAACACGTCTTTTGCGCTTATCCGGATAATTCCAGCAGCCGGCAGAGCCGAGCCGCCGGTTGTCCGGCGCGCCGTCCGCAGCGCCTTTGGCGCGTGAGGACTGCTCATCAATGATGAGCATGAGCAATGGGAACGATCAAGCCAATCGAACGATTAGTACTGGTAAGCTTCATGCGTTGCCGCACTTCCACACCCAGCCT